>DASUYO010000421.1:0-4974 GCA_036377375.1 Pyrinomonadaceae bacterium | reverse complement strand
AATATCTGGGGATCAGTCAGAAGGCAATCGAAGAAACTTTGCCACGGATTTGCACGGATGAATACACGGATTAAGACATTGATGGAGAGGCGCCAGAAACTACTTGGACGCAATTTGAGTGTGGCGTATGAGAGGCCTTTGAATATCGTGCGTGGGGAGATGCAATACCTGTTTGACGACCAGGGGAGGCAATACCTCGATGCTTATAACAATGTCGTTCATGTCGGGCACTGTCATCCGAAAGTGGTTGCTGCCGGCCAGCGGCAGATGGAGCTGCTGAATACGAATACACGGTATGTCAGCGATCTAATTCTTGAGTATGCGGAGCGGCTCACGGCAACACTGCCGGAATCGCTCAGTGTTTGTTTCTTTGTGAACTCAGGCAGTGAAGCAAACGAGCTTGCTGTTCGTCTCGCGCGTGCGCACACCAAAGCGCGTGACATGATCGTGCTCGATCATGCGTATCACGGAAACACGACGACATTGATCGATCTCAGTCCTTACAAGCATGATGGACCAGGTGGCGACGGTGCGCCTTCGTGGGTGCATAAGGTTCCGCTTCCTGATTTTCCGCAAGATGCGCAACACGCTGTCGATATCATACGAGCGATAGAGTCACCGCTGTGTGGCTTTATTGCTGAGTCGCTGCCGAGCGTCGCGGGACAGATTGTTCTGCCTGATGGTTATCTCAACACAATCTACGATGCTGTGCGCGATGCGGGAGGCGTTTGCATTGCCGACGAGGTGCAAACAGGTTATGGACGCATCGGCACGCACTTCTACGGATTTGAGAGATATAGCGTCGTTCCCGATATCGTTGTGCTCGGCAAACCTATTGGGAATGGTCATCCGATCGGCGCGGTGATTACCACGCGCGCAATCGCCAACTCGTTTGATAACGGTATGGAATTCTTCAGCACCTTTGGCGGGAACAACGTCTCGTGTGCGATAGGTTTGAAGGTGCTCGAGGTTGTTCAGAAAGAAGAGCTTCAGGCGCACGCGCTTCGAGTCGGTGAGCGTTTATTGAAAGGCCTGCGCGAATTGCAGCAGAGTCACGAACTTATCGGTGACGTGCGCGGCTCGGGATTGTTTCTCGGCGTCGAGCTAATGCGCGATCATGAGCCCGCCACAGAAGAAGCGAATCGCGTGGTGAATCAGATGCGCGAGCACGACGTCCTGCTCGGCACTGACGGCCCATTTCATAACGTAATCAAGATCAGACCGCCGATGCCGTTCACTGACACGAACGCGAATGAGCTACTCGATAACTTCGTGCGCGTAATCAAACAACTGTAGGGGCGGCCCTCGGTGGCCGCCCGCCCTCGCAATAAGGCTTGTTTCCGAAGACGGGCGGCCACGGAGGGCCGCCCCTACAGTTGAATTCTATTTCTTCTCTGGAAAGAGAGTAACCTTCACATACGCCTGCGTAGTCAGATACGTCTTCGCCGCTTCCTGGACCATCGCAGCATCAAGCTTCTTATAGAACTCGGGAACCAGCCAGATTCCAGCCGGGTCTTCGTCATGATAGAACCGCAGCGCGATCTGGTTGAGCAGGTAACCATTCTGTGTGCTGCTGGTCTCAAACTCTCGCAGTAACGCTTCCTTCTCGTCGTTGAGCTGCTTTTCGGTTGGCCCATTAGCCTTAAACTTTTCAATCTCCTCAAACACTCGCTTGATCAGATCGTCAGTTCGTTCAGGTGAGCAACCGAAGTTTATCGAGATGGAGTAATCGGGTTTGGGATACTTCTGATAGCCGGCACTGGCGGTAATACTGTAAGTACCGCCGAGCTCCTCGCGAATCGAATCGAGCAACCGCGTTTGCAGTATCTCCGACATCGCGCGAATGGCGACACGATGCGATTGGTCAAACACAAATGGACCACTGAACACGATCGCGGCGCGGCTCTTCGGCTCGATCCCTTTCTCAACCTTCTTCTCAACGATTCCCGTTGGACCCTTCACACCGATGTCTTTCCACGTCTCTTTGCGTCGCAACGACGGAAGCGCGCCGAGGTAACGCTCAACCAGCGGCTTGATCGTTGCTTCGTCAAAGCTGCCGACGAAGTAAAACGTGAAGTCGCTCGCGTCGGCAAAGCGGTCTTTGTAGAACGCTAACGACTTATCGAGATTCCATTCGTCAACCATCGCCGCCGTTGGCATCCGCCTGCGCAGATGATTCTGGTACCTCGCGGTGTTGAGTGCGTCAAAGAATGCGAACTCCGGCACGACAGCTTGATTGGCCATGAAGGTCCTGGCCTGTATCTGTTGTGCTGCAAAGGTATTCGCATCCGCTCTCGGTTGCGTGAACCTGAGATAGATGAGCTGGAACATCGTTTCGAGATCTCTGCGAGAGCTGGATCCGCTCAGTCCTTCTTCGAGCTCACTGATGAATGGAGTAGCTGAAGCCACTTTTCCTGCCAACATCTTGCCCAGCTCGATTGAGCTGAACTTTGCTACGCCTCCGGAATTTATCACCTGCGTCGCAGTGCTCGCCGGAATGTAATCGGCATCACTCGCGAGCGATGTGCCTCCGGGACTGGCGGCTCTAAATAAAATTTCATCTGCTCGAAACGTTGTTGGTTTGAGCACCACCTTCACACCATTCGCGAGCTCCCAGATCTTCAGTCCAGCTTTTTCGTTGACAGTGGTGTTGACGATCTTGCCCGGTGCAGGTAGTGACTCGAGCAGAACCGCAGAAGCAACAGTATCAACGTAAGGCTTCAGCTCTGTTGAAGGCGTCTCTTTAATAATCGCCGCGAGTTTTGCTTCATCGGGTATTGCGAGGCCGGCCTTCTGCGGAGCAGTGACGACGACCATGCGGTTCTGACCTGTAGCCGGATACCACTCACGCGCGAGTTTATTGATCTCAGCGAGAGTGATCTCAGGCAGGAAACGCTGGTGCAATGCGTATTCATCTTCGGCACTCGGAAGAGTTTCGTTTATCAGAAAGTTGCGAACGTATTCGCCGGCTTTGCTCGCGGCCGGAGCGTTATCTTTTTCCAACGCGAGGCGCTCATAGCTACGCAAGATATTCGCTTTTTGCCGCGCCAGCTCCGTCTCTGTGAACCCAAAGCGCGCGACTCTTTCGGCTTCGGTGAGTATCGCGCGCAAACCACGTTCGAGGCCGTCTTCCTTCACGATCGCAGCGAGGAATGCGATCTCTTTCGTTCGCGCGAGGAAATTGCCGCGTCCTGTGAAGCCCAAAACGAACGGAGGATCGGGCTTCTGCGTCAACTCAGCAAATCGCGCATTCAACATTCCTGCAAAGAGACGGTCAACAGTGTTCTGCCGGTAAACGCCGATTGAGCCCTGCGGGCGTGCGGGTAAAAGCGTGTCGATCTCGATACTCGCCGTCGTCTCTTCTTTGTCGGTGGTGATAACGAAGCCCATGTCCGTTTTATCCGGCACGTCGAACGTTTGCCGCTCGCGTGGATTTGTATGAGCTGGAAGCGATGAGAAATGAGAAGTCACGAGTTTCTCAATTGCAGCTTTGTCGAAGTCACCAACTGCGACGACGGCCATCAGATCAGGCCGGTACCAATCCGCATAAAATTGTTTGACGCGCTCAGGTTTGCCGTTCTGGATGATGTCAGGTAGGCCGATCGGAAGCCTGTTGGCATAACGAGAACCCTTGAATATCACCGGAAACAACTTCTCAACATTACGCATCCCGGCGCCCCGTCCCGAACGCCACTCCTCCATAACCACGCCACGTTCTTTCTCGATCTCAACAGCATCGAACGAGACGTTGTGTGCCCAGTCTTCGAGAACTTGAAAAGCGCGGTCCATCACTTCCGGTTTGTCGGTGGGAACCGTAAGCATGTAGACCGTTTCATCGAAGCTTGTGTACGCGTTGATGTCTGCGCCGAAACGCATGCCTAACGACTCGATGAAAGCAAGCAGCTCGTGCTTGGGGAAATTTTTCGTACCATTGAATGCCATGTGCTCGACGAAGTGAGCGAGTCCTCGCTGATCGTCGTTTTCGAGAACGGAGCCGGCTTTGACGACAAGCCTGAGCTCGGCGCGTTTTTCCGGCTTGTTGGTGCGGCGAATGTAGTAGCGGAGACCGTTCGCAAACTTGCCCATCGTGATTTGCGGATCGACGGGCATCGGTTGCGTCAGATCCTGGGCACCCACGAGACCAAAGGCGGTCAGGACGATTGTGACGAGGACGAGTTTCCGGGCAAAGAGGTAAGCGATTTTCATGATGTGTGTAACGCGGATGGCCGCCGATGTTAGACAGCGATTCTCGCGGATCTGAAGGAAGATCGAAATCTGCGGAATCTGTGGATGAGAGTATGCTGGTTTTCCGTGAAATCCCGATTGAGGATGAACGAGAGGGAATGTCCTCTCGCAGTCCAGCCCTCATTCGAATATGCGATCGGCAGATCGACCGAAGTGTTGTCGTCTCTATTCCAGGCATTGCCCGAGACCTGCTCGCACCTCAGCAGATAATGCTCAATGCCGGTGAAGACGCTACGCCAGTAACCGCCGTACAGAGTCTTGTAAACAACGCCGTCAACCTCCACATAAACTCTACTTCCGCTCAAAATTTTGTAGTTTATACGGCCGAGCAGGTCCAGCAAACGGCATTGCTCGCGCGCAGTGGGATCGGTCACAGACGAATGAAAGCTCGTTAGATCGTCTTGCGACGCGTCGTCATCACGCCACGCTTCGGGTTTGTACGCTGGCGTTTCGTTGTTCATTTTTCACCCGGGAGTTCGCAGGTGATAGTTTGCCACAAAAGGACACAAAAGCACAGAAAATTTGATTAGAAGTCAGGTGATTTTGTGCCTCTTTGTGGATCAAAGAAGTGAGCTTTCTCACTGGCGATTCGTAGCCAAACCTTGCTTTCAACCTCCGCGCGAAAGTCCGCGGATGCGCGGGCGATTAATCGGTGTGGTCCGACGGACAGAAATACGAAGGTTTCGTTCCCCATTAACTCAGTCACATAAACGCTCGCCGGGATCGCGC
>DASUYO010000420.1:0-16168 GCA_036377375.1 Pyrinomonadaceae bacterium | reverse complement strand
AGGCTCAAGGCAATACCTATTGTCGGTGAGATTGAACTTCGAAAACTTGGATTACTGCTTCCCGGCGGGTTCGTCACAGAGAGTATAAGAAATATTCGTTTTCAAAGGAAAGATTTACCCGCGATCTGCGGCTCAGATTTTACGCTGGAAGGTAATCAGCCCCACCAAACCAAAGATCAGGAAGCACAATTCGAGCTGATGGTATGGTCGCCAGGTCGCGCGCATGCTGCGAGAGCGAGCGGCACGAGTAGAAGAAGCAGCCGTTTCATACCGGGTTGCTCAGCCTGCGAAGCAGGCGAAAGCATAAAGCCTGGGGCGCAAGCCCCAGGTTGTGAATTTGCATTTTAAGATAGAGCCCGCTCTAGCGGGCGAAAGCTTGCAACGTTAAGACTGTCGCCCGTTTCACGGGCTGCAAACATTGATTCCGAGATCCTGGGGCTTGCGCCCCAGGCTTTATGCTTACGCCTGCTTCGCAGGCTAGACGTTAGACGCGCCGTAATTCAGGAAGTTCCTCAGAACGAAGCTCATTATGGGCGCGAAGATAGAACGAACAACTTCGTGACTGGTGTGCTATATCGGTCACCGCCGGAGTTTTCGATCGTGAGCTTAACGTTGCCGCCCGTCAGACCTTGAGGCAGCCGGACGATCAGCCCCTCGCTCGAGTACGACGAGAAATCGGCAAATGAGAGCGTGAATTTTTTGTCTGCCTGCTCCAGCGTGATGCGAACGAATTTCGGATTGTAGTCAATACCCCGAACCTGAAGCATGAGATATCGGCGGTTCGGATCATACTCAGGAAACTCTCTTCCGGCCTGCTTCTGCAGCTCATACATCTCTTTGAGTCGCACGAGATCGTTGTCTGTTGCTTCGCGTACGCTGGTCAATTCCGGCGGCAGCACTTCGTCCACGATCTCTAAAGGCACCGGCGCACTCAGCCCCGTCTGCTCGCCACGTAAAGGATTCAGCACGCGAATCTGAACGCGGCCGATGAGCTCGCGCGTCGTCCTCACGATGAATGCGACGGCCGCATCGGGCTCTTTGCCTGGACCAAACAGGGCTGAGTTTCGTTCGATCGTCGCGAAGTATCGTGCATTCTCCTGCTCGACTATGACTCGTGCTTCTTTCGGCGACGGCTCGAGCGTGCGTCGCTGATCGATTGAGATCAGAATCGACTGCCCGGCACCGACCCGTTTGGGTGTCACTGCCAACACGCGTGGTGCACTCACATTCGGAGCCTCTGCTGCACGCGTCGTGTCAGTGATCGTCGCAGTGAGAGTTACTGCATCGCTCACTTGGCCATTTGCCTTCAGTCGTATTTCAACTTCAGCTTTGCCTAACGTAAGCGCCGCAGGTACATCAACTTCCAATTCCTCGCGTGCAGCCATGAACCCCACACCACGATTTCGGTTCTCGACTCTCGCAGGAGTGCTCGTAATGCGTGTAACTGCGTCGTAATCGTTGCCGCCTTGCTTGAAGCGAATCAGAATTGCTGCATTCGGATCATCAGGATCGACCAGTGGGTTAACAGATACCCGTGCAGTGGTGCCACGCTCAAGTCGCCAGCCCAAATCATTTCCTTCCAGCTTGTCCGATGTTCTGTCGGGCGGCATGCCGCCGATGGCCAGTACCGACGTGGTCCCGACGACCGCAGTCAAAGGCTTTTCGATGATTTCCAAGCCGACGGAATTCCCGCGTTGACCTTTATAACTGGCGACGACTTCGGCGGCGCCTGGATGCAGTCCCTTCGGAACCACAAACTTCACTGCCTGGTACATGCGCATCTTCATCCCGGCAAAGTCAATCGTGTTTCTGTTTGAGGTATCGGAGTTTGCTTCTCGAATCATCGTAAACGTCACGAGCCGCACCTTCGCAGTTTGAGTGACACCGTCCTGCGAAACTTCAACGTTGAAATCGGTCGCCGGAATTATCGTCGGCGTTGCGCCGGAGCCCAGACCTTCAATCAGCACTTCCATGACTTGGCCGGGTACCGCTTTGTCATACGGCTTGATTCCGGCAACCGTGAAGGACGACTGTTGAGATTGAACGGTAAGTGAAGCTGTCAGCATCAGCAGCACCAACGTCAGGAAAGTAAATGAATTGAGTTTCATTGCTTTGATCTCCGGCAGTTTTCTCACGCAGCGACGCAACGTTAGTTTCGTGCGTGTTTTTTCCATTGCGCCGTTGCGCCATTACGTGAGAGATTTAACCCCATTCGAACCTATAACTAAAAGTCTAAAAGAAATGATTCCCGGGGTGAGTGGTCCTCTTTCGTTGGTTTCTTCGCGTGTCTAGAGTGAATCTTTTGGGCCATCAACGCGACACAGGCAAAAACAGATCGCGAATCGGACCAATGCGGCATAGTTAATATCAGTCATTATTGCGCCACGTCTGCTTGCACCCAACAGTCTGCAAAGATTGTTGCAACGTTAAACCCTTCCACAGGAGAAAAGAAAAATGATACTAGCCCGCCGCCAATTCCTTCGAACAAGCTTGCTTTTTGGTGCTTCGGCAGTTTTGTTATGTGGAAATACCCGTTTGGGATTCGCCAGGAATATCGTCGACGGCAGTGAATTGCCGGATGACGTATTGAGTGATCCTTTATACCGTTTTAGTCGAGAAACGTTTGAGCCGTATGTCGGCGGATACTTCGAAGCAGCGGGTGCTCGAGGTGAGATGGTAGCTTTGAAGCTTCTGAGGGTCGACTCGTATAAACCGCAGTCGACAACGAAGATCTCCACTCGCACGGGACCCGCCACAGACTCGTTTTCGCTTCTCTTCGAAGCAGACGGCGCATTACCGAAGTTTCCGAGCACTTACCAGATTAAGCACGGTGCACTCGGAGAGTTCAGCCTTTTTCTAACTCGGCGAGATGGCCCAAGCGGTGAGATCTTTTACGAAGCCGTCTTTAATCGCGTTCGCTGAGTTTGATCGCCATCTATAAATACTGAGAAGCCCCACACGGGGGCTCTCGATCATAAAGCGCGTGAGTATCGCCGCCTTTAGGGCGACGCCGCTGCCTTGCGGTGTGTGAGCACGTTGCACGCGTCGACAACGCTGGTTGGATCAATTGCAACGTTTCCTTCGTCAATGTGCCGAATTATGCCTTCTTTATCGATCACGAAGGTGGCGCGATTACCGAAGCCTTGCTCCTCATTAAAGACACCATAATCCTTGACTACAGTGCGTTTGAAATCGCTGAGGATTGGAAAGGTAACCCCAATCTGCTTTGCAAATTCGCGGTTGGCGGGAATACTGTCTACGCTCATGCCGAAAACCTGAGTGTCGGTTGAATCGAATTTTGCGATATCAGCCTGATACGCTTTTAGTTCCTTCGTTCAACCACCGGTAAACGCCAGCACATAAATGGCGAGCACGACGTTTTTCTTGCCTTTAAAATCGCTAAGTTTGTAGGTCTTTCCGTCGGTGGCGCGAAGCGTAAAATCAGGGGCCGGGTCACCAACTTTTAAGTTTGTTTTGGGTGGAGTTGGTTGTTGGGCCAGTGCAACAACGCTGAGCACAGCAAGCAGCACAAGGCACATTAACGATCTTGCGTACATGATTTGACTCCCTTGGCTTTAGACAGGGTGGTGTGTTTGCAAGTCGAATTTATTCAAGAAAGTAGTGAGGAGTCAAGGGTGGGAATAATTACGCCGAACGCCTTCGGCGTTAGAAATCTCTATTTCGCGCGAAGCCGTCACCAAAGATTTTCCCAAACTGTTGTTCGATAAGCTCCAAACACTCGCAACTTCCATTTCTTAGACCATCCCCGTCAAGAATCCGCAACTGACCGCGGCTGTATTTAATTAGCCCGGCCTGTTGCAGCATGCTTGCAGCAGTGGAAACAGTCGGTCGGTGCACACCTAACATCATAGCAACGAACTCCTGCCGCAACGGAAACTCATCCCGACGCACGCGGTTATGCACGAGCTTTAGCCAGCGGCATAGGCGTTCATTTACTGGATGCAACCGATTGCACGCCGCCGTTTGCGAAGTCATAACCAGGAACGCATGAGCATACTTTGCGCAGAGCTCATTCAAAGGAGAATTCGTGTCGCGCACGTGACGAACGAAATCCGTGGCGCGCATGTGATGAGCCTTACCTGGTACCTGCACCAGCGTCCGCGTCGGAGTGGTTGGAGCATGTAACCACAGTTGTACGCCGACAAAGCCCTCGACTCCCATTAATCCCGTTTCTACCGAATCGCCATCACTCATTTCCTGTATGGTGGAAGTGACCGCATCGAAAGGAAAATATAGGTCCGTGATCGGCTGATTCGGCTCAATTAAAACCTGCTGAAACTCCAGTACGGTCTCTTGAAGATATGGTGATAGTCTCTCGCGCTCTGCATCGGGCAAAGATGCGAGTAACAGGTTCTCTTCCCGCATAGTCCAAACTTCCTTACGTAATGTAGCTGACATAGTGCTATACTTCACCGCGAAAGTCAGTCCGGTGCAGTACCCAATGAAATTCCGCGCAAATAAGCCCCTACGGGATCTAGGTGTCTACACACTTAGTAACAAAATGTTAGTCTTGCTGAAGCGCTCGGACGAGCTGTCCTTTCTTTTCACGCCCGAAAGATGGCAATTCCATGGACCCGTCGATTATCGAGTCAGCCATGGAGGTATCTACTGCCGTGGCGAGCTCACGACGTTCACTGATGAGGATTTGATAGACACTGGCATCACTGCGAAGCCCCCCAGTTTCATCCGCCGCAAAGTCAGAAACGAGTAATTAGCATTCACTGTCGAATCTCTGCCTGATACCGTATTCTTGGGTTAATGAATATAGAGGCCTTGCGCGACTTGTGCCGGTCACTTCCGGCAGTGACAGAAGACATCAAGTGGGGGCACGACCTGTGCTTCTCCGTGGCCGGTAAGATGTTTTGCGTTGCTGCCCTGGATGGACCACTGACTGTATCGTTCAAGGTGAGGGATGATGAGTTCGACGAACTATCGACATCGCCTGGGGTGCGTCCGGCGCCGTACGTCGCTCGTTATAAATGGGTGCTTGTTGAGGAAGTCAACACGCTAAGCCGTAATGAATGGAACCACTATGTAAAGCAATCGTATGACCTGGTGAGAGCGAAACTGCCGAAAAAAGTGGCCCAGCAACATGGGCTGTCCTGAGGCTTGTAAGTGCCCGATCCAGATTCCCCGCCAACAACACCGCTTGAGCTAAGCTCCGCATTTTATGATGCGGATACTCTTCGACAGGGCGCGATCATCAATGTAGCAATCACCAAGCGCGTCCAAACACCAATTTCGAACCTATGGTTCTTTGAAGTCACCTATGCCGCGGACTCGTCTCCCAAGCTCCCTAATCGGCTTGTCGTGAAATGGGCTCTCGAGGAGTCAGCAGCGCCCGAGCGAGGCGATCCGGAGGTAGTGTTCTACCGGCAGCTCGCGCCGGCGTTGCCGTCCCCTCCGATGGTCCAATGTCTTGCCACAGCGCCACCCACCAGCAAGCAGCGATGGATGATTCTTGAAGACCTGCGCTCGAGTCACTCCAACCCGCCCTGGCCCGAGCGACCAACGGACAAACACGTGCACGATGCTGTCGCAGTGCTGGCCCAGCTACACGCGCGATGGTGGGAAGCATCTACACTCGGTTCGACGGTCGGGATGTTGCACACCGAAACGGCCCTCCGCACGATGGTGCATGGGTTCCGAGCTCACTTGCCGGATTTCTTTAACGATCTCGGGGAGGATCTGCCGCTCGGTGAGCGCCGGGAGATCGAAACTGTGTTCAATTCTTCTCTTCAGCCATGGCTCCGACTGCTGGACCAACGGGCGCTCACGGTCATCCATGGTGACGCTCATACCTGGAACTTTCTGTTTCCTCGTTCCGGCCAAGGCATACCCTATCTTTTTGATTGGCAGCTCTGGCATTTGGACGTAGGGGCACGGGATCTCGCGTTCATGATCGCTTTACACTGGGACCGCAACGCGAGACAGGAGCTTGAGCTTCCATTGCTTCACCTCTATCACGACGAACTGGTTAGCGCGGGCATCCGCAGCTACTCGTTCGACGATCTAATGTTGGACTATCGCCGTTGTGCAGTGCGCAACCTGACTTTCCCAATCATATCCTGGGTGCGTGGCGACCCACGCGAAGCCTGGCGTCATCGTCTCAACTGTGCCCTCGCAGCCTATCGCGATCTCAACTGTGCAGAACTCTTGTAGACTTGAACTGGCTTGCTCGAAAAGCCTGCGAAGCAGGCGAAAGCCTAAAGCCTGGGGCGCAAGCCCCAGGTTATGATTTTCATTTAGCGATGGAGCCCGCGCTAGCGGGCGAAAGCTTGCAACCTTAAGACTGTCACCCGTGTTCACGGGCTGTAAAACATTTATTCCGAGATCCTGGGGCTTGCGCCCCAGGCTTTATGCTTACACCTGCTTCGCAGGCTAAGAGCGCACCCGCTATCGCAGGTGGTACTGACCCGGTCCAGGCACATATACTGACTTTTCGCGTAACTACTAAAAAACAAATGAAGAAGATTCTTATCCTGTCACTGATCGCTGGTCTTCTGTCGGTTGGCTGTTCGCGGTTTCACAACGCGCCAACTGATTCGAAAGATGCACGATACGTTGTCATTTCTCCTATCTACAATGAAATCATCTGGGCACTTGGTGCGCAGGATAAAGTTGTTGGAATTGATCTCTCCACTACATATCCGCCCGAAGTAAAGAAAGTGCAGACTGTCGGATATCATCGCGCCCTCAGCGCGGAAGGAATTCTTTCACTTCATCCGACAGCGGTTATCCACGACAACAACATCGGGCCGCCGCAAGTCGTGCAACAATTGCAGCAGCTGAATATCCCGATGAAAACATTTAGCGCGAAGAACGATTCGTTTGATGGAACGAAAGCGCTGATTCGCGAGATGGGCGCGTACTTCCACAAAGAGCAACGCGCTGAAGAACTCTGCAATACGCTCGACGCGCAACGCGCAGCTTCGTTGGAAAAGGTCAAGCAGTACACTGATCATCCGCGCCTAGCAGTGATTCACTTTGGTCGTGCGTCGAACGTGTATCTCGTCGTCGGCAAGGGCGGAGGTGGTGATAGTGGAGGCGTCAGTCAGATGATAGAACTGGCGGGCGGACAGATGGCCGTCGAGAACAGAGGGATGCAGCGGATGGAATCGCCTGAGATCATCGCAAAAGCAAATCCCGAGGTCATTTTGCTTACTGATTACGGTTATGACCGTCTTGGCGGCTCACTCGATCAGATAAAAGCCTTGCCAGGCGTTGCAACATCCGACGCCGCCAGGAACAATCGCATCTACCGAATTGAAGAGAACGTGCTAAATTACTTTGGACCACGCTCAGGCGAAAACATAGAGAAAGTAGCTGCAATCATTCATAGAAAGTGACAAAGCAAAATGGCAGCCAACGAGCACTCCTTTTACTGTTAGCTTTTGTCACGCTTCTCGTATTAGCCGCTTCCATTCGTTACGGCGCGATCGATTTTTCGATTACTGAAATCACGCGCGCACTCGCATCGCTGCTTCCCGGACATGCTGAACCCACTCTGGATCAGCGCATCTTTCTTGAATTGCGCTTTCCGCGCGCCATTCTCTGTTTGTTAGTAGGCGCCAGCCTGGGAGTCGGCGGCACGCTGATGCAGGCTCTGTTTCGCAACCCTATTGTTGAACCTGGCCTGGTTGGTACTTCGAGTGGTGCAGCGTTTGGTTCGGCGCTCTTCTTTGTTCTCGGCGGCGTACTTCATGTCGGCGCGAGTCTTTGGAGCTTGCCGATAGCCGCCTGTATGGGAGGCGTGATCTCCACCTATCTCGTATTTCTGCTCGCCAGATCGCGCGAAGACGGACGTGCTTCGATCGTAATGCTGCTGCTGACTGGACTCGCAGTGAACGCGCTCTTCATGAGTGCGATTGGGTTTCTGTCGTATATCGCTCGCGATCCGCAAGCGCGCTCCATCACGTTTTGGAGTTTGGGCACGTTGTCTGGAGCGAGTTGGAAGGCAGTTGAGATCGTGGCGATCTCTACGATTGTGGGTTCGATCATCGCGCTGCGTTATGCGAAGCAACTCAATGCGTTGATGATTGGCGAAGAAGAAGCGACTTACCTCGGAGTCAACGTGAATCGACTGAGATGGATCATTTTATCGGTAAACGTAGTGATCGTGGCTGTAGCAACTGCGTTCACCGGCGTCATCAGCTTTGTCGGACTCGTGGTGCCGCACATTCTGCGCATGATTGGCGGAGCTGACAATCGATTCCTCATTTTCGCCAGCGCTCTCACGGGCGCCACGCTCCTGACGCTCGCGGATCTCATGGCGCGGCTGGTTGTCAGGCCGGCGGAATTACCGATTGGAATCGTGACTTCGGCAGTGGGCGTACCTGTGTTCATTTTCCTGTTGCGGCGACGGCAATACGTATTCTGATTCGATTATGCTTACCGCCGGCAACATTACTTATCGCGTAGGTGACAAGCCGCTCATCTCGGAGATCTCCGCATCATTCACAGCGGGTAAGCTTCACCTGATAATTGGACCAAACGGTGCGGGCAAATCGACTCTCATCAAAGTTCTCGCCCGATTGCTGCGGCCGCAAACAGGTAAAGTTGAGTACGAAGGCGCTGACGTTAGCCATGCGAGCGAAGCTGAGCTTGCGAAACGGCGCGCGGTACTTTCGCAGGCAATCGAAGTTGCTTTTCCTTTGTCGGTTCGTGAGGTAGTGATGATGGGTCGCTACCCGCACTTCGGCGGGCGTCCCGGACCAACTGACGAGAAGATCGTCGACGAGATGATGGCACATTTCGACGTAACGGAATTCAGTTATCGCCAGTACCAGACGTTGAGCGGTGGCGAGCGCCAGCGCGTAAACTTCGCGCGTGTGCTGGCGCAACTCTGGCGCGACGGCTCGCTTGATATGTGCCGTTATCTTTTCCTTGATGAGCCGCTCACTTTTCTTGACATTCGCCATCAGATCGATTTCATGAAAAAGGTACGCGCATTCGTTGCTGCCCCTGATGTTGTAATTGTCGGAGTAGTGCACGATCTCAATCTGGCCGCGCGCTTTGCTGATCATATCGTCTTGCTGAACGATGGACGTGTTGTCGCGAACGGTACTCCTGCTGAAGTACTCACTCCCGAACAGATTGAAAGAGTTTTTGGAATTAAGCCGACACTCATTGCGAGCGAGCATTCAGGCATGCATCTCATTTTCGATTAGGCAAAGTCGCAGCGCCAAGGGCGCGAAATAAAAAAGCCAGGGGCAAGCGCGAAGCGCGTCGCCCCTGGTATGGAATGAAAAGTGACCTTGAGCCCTGAAAGGGCGTGGATATTTCGGCCCTTCAGGCCTTGGCGGGGTGCTGCGGTCGTTACCCAGGGGCGACGCGCTTCGCGCTTGCCCCTGGCTTTCATATTCCGCGCCTTTGGCGCTTGCTTCATAATATCAAGCTTTGGCTTGCGACATGACCAAGGGTCACGCTCATAAGATTGATTTGGAACGTCAGAAAGTTTAGTGAGGCGTAAGTTGGTTGTATCTCTAAGAATTGCTTGTTTCGTAATTATTGTGACCCTCGTGTGCGCACCTGCACGTGCTCAGGGGCCAGAGGTATGGGATCAACAATCTGTGAAAGATGCGGGTGCTTTATCGCCTGCACAGGAATCGGCGCTTCGATCCAGGCAAGACTTGATTGTCGCCGAAGCCTCGACGCTGTTGGCAAATGAGTGGGCAGGTACATATGGTGCGGAGGATGGTCTTACGGCAGGCGCGCGATTAGATTGGGCACCTGCCAATGGTTTTCTGATTTGGTGGACCACCTGTTCGCATCAATGGCGAGAGAGAGTAAATTTCGGCAGTGTGGATCTTCGTGATGGAAATTTACGCTTAAGATCAGAGCTCGGCAGAGAAGGTGAAAAAGTTTATGCGCTGCCGGGTTATCTAATCCCCGTCAAGTGGGGCGAACAACACTACTTGGTTCCTCTCGACCGACTGATTGCTTTCTGCTACGCCGCCCGAAACGCAGGACGCTCCTATGAAATTGATGAGTTCTTTCTAAAGCTATCGGATCGCGACAAACGACGATTCGGATTACCAGCAGTACCGCTGCACTACAAGAAGTATCTTGTTGGCACACCGATTCAAGCAATGATCGTTGAAGTGAAGCCGCAACCGGAACCCTGGCTCAACACGTTTACATTGAATGTCGGTCGAAGGGCAGGAGTCGTTCCGGGGATGAAATTCTTCGCCATCTTCCCAGGGAACGTTTATATGCTGGTTGAAGTCATTAGTGTTCGCGACAATGATTCTGAAGCGTACGTGATGACGTCCAGATTCAAGAATCATTCAGACAGAGAAGTGAAGCCGCGCGTTGGATGGAAACTGACCAGTCGCGCACCTCGAAGTATTTTTGGATATTGAATACCTACACCTCAAAGTATTTCTGCCGCAAAAAAGCACAAGAAGCGCAAATGATTTTTCTGATGTTTGTGCTTTTTTGTGGCTCCAGAAAATCTTCCCGCGCTACGCTGGCGACGGGTTCGGGCTCAAATTGCCGGCGAGATATTCTCAGAAGCCGGCAAGGAAGAGTTGAACGAAATCGCCGAAAAGATCAGGCGTGGACTTGAAATGAAATGGGCGAGTGCACGGCCCAGGCTTCCGCGCGTTTCTGAAGAGACGAAGCGACCGACGCTCTCTCTCATCTTAGCTGGGAGAATGTATGAAACTTGATTTCAAATCGCTAGTTAAATCAGAATGAACACCACAGTAGAGTTCAAGCTTCGTTCAGAATTCAAGAGGAGTCAGCATATGCAACTGAATTCGAATAAAGTCATCAGATGTGGCTTGAGCGTCATAGTGCTCTTGATCTTGTTGGGCCAATGTGCATCAGCGACTAACCAGCCGGCAGTCAGCACCGTATTTGCCGTTCTTGTAAAACGACTCGAGATCAAGACTGCCAGCCTAAATCAAGAGTTCACTCTCCTGACAATCAGTGATGTCATAGTCGATGGAGTAAACGTGATTCCCAGCGGTTCAAGAGTAGTTGGACGTGTAGTTGAACTTGCAACGAAGGGAAAAGAAAGCGAGCAATCGACACTTGCTATCGTGATTGACAAGGCCGTGTTGGAAGACGGGAGAGAAATTGCTCTCCAAGGAATTATCGCTGCTATTGCGGCCGCTCAGGACGGCTCTCTTCCGTCCGATCCAACCTACGGAATGATGCACTCCAATGAACCCAAAATGATTGGGTTGGGCCCAGGTGGCGGCGCACGCCCGGGAGAGCTGTCGCCTTCAAGCAAAGCCGAATCGACAGCAACTCTCAACACTGCGCGCGTAAACGGCGAGATGCGTAAGGGTCTGCTACTAAATGCCGAGTCACAAGGCGCCATTGGCTTTTCGGGACTCTCGCTGTCATGGCGTCTGACTACGCCTCCGCCCGTTACCGTATTCAGCAGCAATCGCAAAGAAATTAAATTTGAAGCCGGCACTCAAGTTCTGCTGCGAATGGCCCGCCCGGACCTTAAGAAAATGCGCAAAAGTAATTAGTGCAACCGGCCGTGCAATGGCTTATAAAGTACTCTAAAACATCTTTACAGGTGGCCCTTCGCTGGCATCGAACTCATCCATCTCTTTGCTCCATTCACCGCCAAGCCGGCTTTGCAGCAAACGCACACAACGATTCCAACGCAGAATGGCGTCGTCGTTGTCAGGCGGGCTAATCTGTTCAGCCTCTGCAAAGCACCTCAACGCTTCTTCGAACGTCGGTCTAACCATGTGAGGTGGCCGGCCGGCACGTAGTTGGGCCTTCGCCTTTCTTTCCTGAAGGATTCCACTGTAGTAAGCGCGTTCGTAGTCATTCGTCAACGCCCGGAACGCGCTGGCTGCTTCCGCATATCGATCTGACATGGCCCCGGTAAACTGATCAGTGATCGACAGTCCCAACAGACGCAGCGCGGTTTGATGTTCAGGCTCCAGCGCGAGTATGTCGCGACAGATCGACTCAGCCTCGCCTGGCTCATTCAGGTATCGATAGAGTTCCACCTTCGAGATCGCTTCGGCGATTCCGGCGCGCGATATGGGTTTCAGTTTGTATTCCATCTCTATCCTGCTTTCTTGCCGCCCAACTTCCTCAGAAACCAATTAACCGGATCGTAGTAGTCGTCGATGACTCGCTCTTTCAAAGGAATAATGGCATTGTCGGTGATGTGGATCTCTTCCGGACAGACCTCACTACAGCATTTGGTGATGTTGCAGAAGCCCACGCCGAGCTCATCTTTCAATAATTGCGTTCGCGACACGGCGTCGAGCGGATGCATTTCCAGTCCGGCAACGCGCACAAAGAAACGCGGGCCGCCAAACTGTTCCTGCTTGTTATGATCTCGCAAAACGTGGCAGACGTTCTGGCAAAGGAAACACTCGATACACTTACGAAACTCCTGCACGCGATCTACGTCGCGTTGGTCCATCTTCCATTCGACGTCCTTCCGCGGACTGAACGGCGGAATCTTCTTGTTGACGCGGTAATTCCATGACACATCCGTCACCAGGTCTCGAATTACCGGAAAACTCTTCATCGGTTGGACCACTACCGGTTCATTCAGCGGCAGGGCATCGAGTCGAGTCTTGCACGTCAGCCGCGGGCGGCCATTGACTTCAGCCGAGCACGAACCACACTTGCCCGCCTTGCAGTTCCAGCGCACTGCGAGATCCGACGCCGCGTGCGCCTGAACGTAATGCAACGCATCGAGCACGACCATGCCCGGCGCGATTGGCACCTGATATTCAACCAACTCGCCGCCATCTCGATCGCCGCGGAAAATTTTGAATGTCGCGTTCGTTGGCATCGTTAACTACTTAGTATCAATCTCTCTCAGCTCCGACGGCATCTCCGCAATCGGCATCTGCTTTAGTTTCATGTCATCGCCGTCACGCACGACGATGTTGTTTTGCTTACTCCAGGTTTCGTCGTAGTCGGGATGATCGATTCTGCTGTGTGCGCCCCGACTCTCCTTGCGTTCACGAGCGCTCAACGCTACCGCTTCCGAAACCGTCAGCATCGATTTCAGATCGCGCGCCAAATGCCAGCCGGGATTGAATAAGCGCGAACCTTCAACCTTCACTCGCGCGGCGCGTTCTTTCAACTTTTGCAGTTCCATCAATCCTTTCTGCAAGTCTTCAGCGTTGCGAAAGATGCCGACGTTGTTCTGCATCACGTCTTCCAGATCGCGATGAATCTGGTACGGACTCTCTCCTTCAGCACGCTCGAACGGCTCCAACAATTCCCTTGTCGCTTCATCGATCTGCTGTGCGTCAATCGTCACTGGCCCGCGTCGTTTTGCATCTTCTGCCGCCGCCAGTCCTGCGCGCCGGCCGAAGACCAGCAGATCGGAAAGGGAATTGCCGCCCAGTCTGTTTGCGCCGTGTAGTCCCGCGGCTGCTTCACCCGCCGCGAACAAACCCGGCACCGTCGACCGCGCGCTTTCCGCGTCAACGCGAATGCCGCCCATCATGTAGTGGCAGGTTGGTCCAACTTCCATCGGCCCCTGCGTGATGTCCACGTCGGCCAGTTCGCGAAACTGGTGATACATGCTCGGCAGTTTTCGTTTTACGTAATCGGCCGGCTTGTGCGAGATGTCGAGATAAGCGCCGCCATGTTCCGTGCCGCGTCCTTCACGTACTTCGGTGTAGATGGCGCGCGCCACGACGTCACGCGTCGAGAGCTCCATCTTCTCCGGATCGTAGCGTTCCATGAATCGCTCGCCGTCGTTATTGCGCAAAACCCCGCCCTCACCTCTGACAGCTTCAGTCACCAGAATTCCCTGCACACCCGGTGGCCAGACCATGCCGGTGGGATGGAACTGCACAAACTCCATATCCATCAGCTCCGCACCGGCATCGTAAGCCAGTGCCATTCCATCGCCGGTGTACTCCCAGGAGTTTGATGTGATCCGCCATGCTTTACCAATACCGCCTGTGGCCATCACGATCGCTTTGGCCTTGAAGACTACGAAGCGCCCTGTCTCACGCCAGTAACCGAACGCGCCCGAAATCCGTTCGCCATCCTTGAGCAGCCTGGTCATGGCACATTCCATGTAAACATCGATGCCGAGGTGCACACCTCGATCCTGCAACGTGCGGATCATTTCCAGGCCCGTGCGGTCGCCTACATGACACAGACGTTTGAATGTGTGTCCTCCGAATGCGCGTTGCAAAATGTCGCCGGAGCTGGTGCGATCAAACAAGGCGCCCCATTGTTCCAACTCGCGTACACGTTCGGGTGATTCCTGCGCGTGAATCTGGGCCATGCGCCAGTTGTTGAGAAACTTGCCGCCGCGCATGGTGTCACGAAAGTGCGTGCGCCAGTCGTCTGCTGCATCGACGTTGGCCATCGCAGCAGCAATGCCGCCTTCGGCCATGACGGTGTGTGCCTTGCCAAGTAGCGACTTGCAAACGACGCCGACGCTCGCGCCCTGGCTCAGTGCTTCGATGGCAGCGCGTAACCCGGCGCCGCCGGCACCGATTATCAGGACATCATGTTCGTGCGTTTCGAACTTTTCGTTCACAACAATCTTAAATCCTGAATCGCACCGCTAGCGACCAGCCGAATATACAAATCCGCGAGACCTACAGAAAACAAACTTAGCCAGGCAAAAAGCATGTGGCGCTCATTGATAAAAGTGAGGCCGCGCCATGCAGTGTGCCTTGGACCACCGAATGAAACACAAGAAAAGCAATCCACTTTTCCGCCCACGATGTGCCTCAGGGAGTGACATGAGAACGTATAAAGCGTAAGCAGAATGATGTTGGCCGTCAGCATCAATGAACCGACGCCGATGCCGAAGTGACCGTCAAACCAGAACGCACGAATGGCGTCGTACCAGAGAATGACCACGAAGATCAGGGCAAAGTATAAAAAGTAGCGATGTACGTTCTGGATGATGAAAGGGAATGCAGTTTCGCCGCGATACTTGTGCGAGCGTGCTTCGCCAACCGCGCAGGCAGGCGGATCGAGAAAGAACGCGCGATAGTAAGCTTTGCGATAGTAGTAACAGGTAGCGCGAAACCCGAGCGGTCCCCAAAGGATCAGGATCGCAGGCGAAAACGGCCACCACGATGTTTTGATCAGCGGCGAATAAAAAGGTGAAAGGTATGGGCCCCACTCGTAGTAATTGTTTTCGAAGGCGCGCCATGTGGCGTAGACGCTGAAGGCGCCCAGCACGACGATCACGGGAATGAGTTCAAGCCACCATGCGTCGCGGCGCATCGACGCGCCGAAGCGACCACGCTGCACTACGGTTCGAGATTCAGCCATAAGGGTAGTTGAGCCTGACGAGCCGAACCGAATCTTTCTACTTCAATGGAACACTGGCGGAGCGTCGGCAGTGTACCATGTCGCACGGATTCTAGCCGAGTCGAAATGCAACTCTCAAATCGTCACCTTTTGTGCTGGAGATCACTTATGTGTACATTCAAACCCCTGTTAGCAAATCAGATTTTTATTGCAGCGACTTTAGTCATATTTTTTTCGATTCCAGCCATTGCTCAATCGCAAAGTGCTGATGAGCCGGATCTGATCAATGCTGACCGGCCCGGAATCGCCGACGGCAGCACCGTCGTTGGCACAGGAACATTCCAGATCGAGAGCGGGATTCAGGAGGAGTTTCGTCGGAGCGGGAATGATCGTGAGCATACGTTCTTCGTTCCCACGCTGCTGAGATTCGGCGTCGATAGTCGTTGGGAAGTTCGTATCGAGGGAAACACATTTACTCGAGTTACTACAATTGATTCAGCCAATACCCATACATCGGGATTTGCACCTGTGTCATTGGGTTTGAAGTATCACATTTACGACTCGAATAGTGATCATCAGTTCTCTCTGGGAACTATAGTCCGCGTTTTTCCAGAGTGGGGATCGAAAGAGTTTCGCACGCAACACACGACCGGTGATATCCGTTTGGCGGCTGATTGGGATCTTTCGTCGAAGCTTTCGTTGAATCCGAACGTTGGCGTGGGATGGTATGAAGACGATCAAGGCCGAGAGTTTACGGCAGGATTGTTCGCAATGACACTGAATTACCTTCCGAGTAAGAAGCTCAATCCATTCGTCGATTTAGGTGTCCAATCTCCGGAAGAAAAAAATGGCCACACAGGTGCGATTCTCGACGGTGGAGTGGCCTATATAATTGGACGGAACTTGCAGATCG
>DASUYO010000419.1:0-8578 GCA_036377375.1 Pyrinomonadaceae bacterium | reverse complement strand
GGTAGTGCGAACGAAGAATCGCAGCTCGCCGCCGCACGCAATTTGCGGTCAGTCAAAGACATTAATGCTCCTGTCCCCGCAAATCTCGACCGCGGCCGAGTCATCTTCTTCTACGTCGACGATCTACATCTGGCGCCCAATAATCTTGTTTCGGCTCGGAAAGTATTATTCAAGTATGTTGACGAAGACATGCGACAAAACGATGAGGCAGGGATCGCGTCTACGAGCGGTCAAATCGGTTTCTTACAGCAACTCACGGACAACAAAACCGTTTTGCACGAAGCCATAGAACGGCTAAAGGCCAGACCTTATTCCGTTGGTGACACTGAACGGCCGGCCATGACGGAGTATCAGGCGTTGGCGATTGAGCATAACAATCGAGACGTGATTGATTTTTTTGTCGATGAAATCATGAAGGACATGCCTACCCTGTCGACTATCGCCGCTCCGGGAGGTCTTCCGAGAGGACGTGCAGAACAGCACGTAAGAGATCGGGCACATACGATTCTGCAACAAGCTGCCACAATCGCGTCGCAGTCACTTTTCGGACTCGAGAGTCTCGTGAGATCTACTGCTGCTTTACCTGGACGAAAAGTACTGTTTTTCTTGTCGGATGGATTCTTCCTCGATGATCTAAACTCAATCAATCGCGAGCAGGTGCGTCACGTGACGAGCCTGGCGGCGCACAACAGCGTAGTGATCTATTCCATCGACACACGAGGACTCGTCGCTACTTTGACGGATGCGAGCAGTGACACACCGTCCGATCCGTCGGGACGTTTGCAGAGTATCGCAAGTCGTGAACTAGTCGAGTCGCAAGACGCAATGAATGCTCTGGCTGGTGACACCGGCGGGCGTGCAATCTTTAACACGAATGCCCTGGATGCCGGCGTCAATGACGCGCTGAACGAGACGTCCAATTATTATTTGCTGGCGTGGCGACCTGAATCAATTGATGGTAAGACCGAGCGATTTCACCACCTCGAGGTGAACGTAGTGGGCCGGCCAGACCTGACTGTACGGGTTCGTAAGGGGTTTTTTGACTTCGAGCGTTCTACTGTTCCGAAGCGAGAAAAAGATGGTGGTGGAACCGGCGATGATTCGAGTACCAATAAAAATGAGGCGAATAAAAGTGAGGCAAAACTTCGCGCAGCCATTATTGCGCCATTTGCTGATCGGGGGTTGCCGATCTCGTCGAGTTTAACGTGGACTATGACTGGGCATAACAAGCAGACAATGAATGTTGCCTTACAGGTGAGCGGCAGCGCAATTACTTTCGAGAACGATAAGGATAAACGTACGGGAGTTGTTCAAGTTGTTGGTTCCGTGTACGACGACCAGGGAAAAGCTGGGGGAGGTTTTAGCGAACGGTTGACTGTTCACGCTCCAACTGGAGAAACAAATTTGAGCGCCACGCCTGATATTGTTTACAACTATCCCTTAACATTGCCGCCTGGACTGTACCAAGTGCGCATGGCCGTGCGCGACGAGAAGAGTGGGAACATCGGGAGCGCTCGCCAATGGATCGAAATACCTGATCTGTCGACGCACAAGATTGTCCTAAGCAGTCTTATCGTCAGCGAGATAATGATGGGAGTACCCGCGAAATCTGGTCCGCCTAATGACTCTCAAAACACTCAGGACCGAGTTGCTGTTAGAGTGGATCACCGGTTCAAACGCAATTCATTTCTCCGCTTTTTGGTGTTTATCTATACACAGTCAAACTTGCCTCCGGATATCGCAGTTCAGATTCAGGTTGTGAGATCCGATCAACCCGTCCTAACAACGTCACTTCGGAGCGTATCTGCTGAAGGAATTCCTGACGTGAAGAAACTTCCCTATGCAGCCGACTTGTCGCTAAAGCAACTGCCGCCCGGCCGCTACCTCCTGAAGGTGACAGCGATGGATCGCAATTCAAAGTCGGTTGCTAGTGAGAGCACGCGTTTTGAAATTGAGTGAAGACACTTGGAAAAATACAACTGACTATCTGTGACTCTTGGCCAGGTTTTCTGCGGTTCGTTTAATCCGCGACGTGAGATCGATAACGCTCTGAAGATCTCCTCGCGCTTTGTTCAGTTGCTCGACGTTTACTGTTCCAGGATTTTCGATAACGGGATTAGTAACGAAGTTCTTGATTTGATGACAAAGAATGATTAGTACGTCCTTCAGTTGCGTATCCGGTACTCGCAGTTTCTCTGCATTCTGATCGTCTTGCGGCTTAAGTAATAGAGTGGTCTGGAGCCGGCTCGCTCGCTTTTTAATCTCTCCTGTCGCGTCCGAAACGAACCCGTAATCGAGTTCTTTGGCGCCGGAAATCGCTCGGGCAATCTCGTTGTGAAGGATCAGGATGCGCTCGAAGTCTTGTTGAACCTGTTCCGCCAAGGCCTGAATTTCTTTCCGGTTGTCCGGTGTTGCTCGTTCAAGACCATATCCCCGGAGTAGCATCTCGCGCCGATTCATATCTTGTTGGCGTTCGCGATCTGGATTAGTACGATTAGCCGGCGGACCGGGGGGAAGCTGCGCCAGGCAGGGAATTGCCAACGCCAGAAAGGCGGCGAGGGACATCACCGCATGTCTCATAGCTACTTTCGTCAGACGAGTCTCCACCACAGGTTGTAATCGACCAATTGGAGTATAGTCCCGATATGCTTCGAGGACAATGCAGTAGCAAACCACGCTTATGGGAGCGATCAGCCTGGTATTGGCAAGCTAATTCGCGTCCATCTTCGTAACTTAAACTCTCCCGATTGCCAAGAACTTCTTGACAAGAAACGAAAATCGTAATATATGCTTTTGTGCACCACTGCAACAAAGTACCTAAATTAATGTCAGGAGGCCGAGAACTCCATTATTCTATAGATTTTAGCGAAATCTTGGATTCGCGCGGCGGTGCTCTTCATTTGCAATCTTCCTAACCACCTTCTGTTAGGTAAGTTAGTTATTGTGTAACGGGCAGGAATCTTATTTGCGTCGGAAGGTCCCGGTGATTTTCCAACGAGCGGTTTGTCCGGCATTTTCAACTGAGTCTCAGTCATAACTGAGAACTCGTCTCTGCAACTTTTCAGTAGTCCGAAAATCAGATTAACCCGTGAAGGGGGGAGTTCCTTGGTCCAGGACCAGATACACGGTCATGAAGGGAACTAAATATTTCGGGTATTAGCGTACCGCAGCCCGAATATAGAGCGTAACGCTGAGGAGGTTCGTTATGTCGAAGAGGTTTGGACTTAAAGTTATTTTGTTCCTTCTGAGTATGGGACTGCTGGCAGGAGTAAATGCCCAGACCAGCACAGTGGGAAATATCAGTGGCTACGTGCGCGATCCTCAGGGTGCTGCAGTCGCAAAGGCTGAAGTTACGATCACTGAGGAAAGAACCGGAGCATCCCGTACTGTCATGAGCGATGATGACGGTTTTTATTCGGCTCCGAGTTTAGCTGTTGGTCGTTACTCCGTCAGCACATCTCCACAAGGTTTCAAAAAGTTAGTTGCGGGCGGCATAGATTTACACGTCGCTGAAAACAGGGTAGTCAACCTGGATCTACAGGTTGGTCAAGTGAGTGAAACCGTCACTGTTACGGGTAACACCACACCGGTCGAAACGCGAAGCGGCGACGTGAACAGTCTCATTTCCGAGACACAGGTAAAGGAGCTGCCGCTCAACGGTCGCAATTACGCTGCCCTGGTGACACTCGTTCCCGGTTTATCAGCGCCGAATGAGGCCGGTGCGTTTGGTACCAGAGGTACGGGCCTCGATTCTCACGTGGACGTCTCGGTGAATGGCAACCAATCAAACGCCAACATGTGGACCGTTGACGGCGTCAATAATATGGACGTCGGATCAAATGCCACGCTGCTGGTGTTTCCTTCGATCGATTCGATCGCGGAGTTTAAAGTCGAGCGCAACAGCTTCAGCGCAGAATATGGTCAGGCCCAGGGAGCCGTTATCAACCTGGTAACCAAGGGCGGCGGCAATCAATTCCATGGTACTGGCTTTTATTTCCTGCGTGATGACAAGCTGAACGCCAACGATTTCTTCCTTAACACCGCTGGTCAGCCTAAGGGCCAGCTTAAATACAAGAACCTTGGCGGAAACTTTAGTGGGCCGATCATCAAGAACAGGGCCTTTTTCTTCTGGTCTGAAGAGTGGCGCCGCGAGCGACGCGGCACAGCTCTAACTGGCCATGTTCCCACGCTTGCTGAACGACAGGGGGATTTCAGTGGGCCGCTGGCGACAAATCTCAGCGGCGTGGTAAAGCCGTGGGATCCCGTGACCTGCACGCTGAATGCGGACGGCGTTCGGGTTTTCAGTGCGGCCACTTGTCAACCGTTCCCTAATAACAAAATTCCCGCCGCCAGACTGAGTCCAGCCGGTCTTGCGCTCATGGGAATCTTTCCCGCTCCAAATAATGCATCAGATCCACTTGGCACAAACTGGGTCTCAGCGCCATTGCAGCCGGTTAACACGCGTCAGGATCTAATTCGTGGTGATATAAACATCACGAGCAAAATGAACGTGATGGTTCGTTACATAAATGAGACCTGGACGCATGGCGTAGCTTCCGGAAACTTCTGGGGAGACACACCGTTCCCGACCTTGTCTTCCGATTGGGATCAGCCAAGCCACAGTTTCTCGGTTAAGTTAACCAACACGCTGACATCAACCGCAGTCAATGAGTTTCAGTTCTCACGTGCCGGTAATGACATTTTCATCGCCACGAGTCCTGAAACTGAAGCACTCAACAATGCGGTTGGCGCGGTGATTCCGACAGTGTTTCCACGCGTCGAAGGAACTGGATTTCCGACTATCGGTTGGGGTGCCGGCGGCATAGGCAATCTTTGGCACCAGGCGCCATGGCAGAATTCTGAAGAACTCTACACTTGGAAAGATGACTTCTCGAAGGTGTGGGGCAATCACGATATCAAAGTTGGCGGACTGTTCAGCCACAATATCAAGGATGAACAGCCAAACGGCGGCAGCGGCATTTACGTATTTCAGCAGGATGGTCACAAGACTGGTAATGCGATTGCGGAGTTGCTGTTGAAAGATCTGCCGACAATTGAGTACACCGAATACCAGCGGCAAGACACGGTGCTCGGACGCTGGAAGGATTTCGAACTTTACGGAAATGATGTCTGGAAGTTCCGGCCCAACGTAACGCTCACTCTAGGTCTACGATACTCAGTCATACCGCCTGCGTATGCTGACGACAATCGCATTACCAACTGGATCCCTGAGCGATACGACGGACACGATGTGAATAGTGGTTTTGTTCGCGCGGATCAGGCTTCAGCTGCGGGATTGCCGAGAGCACTGGTCAACACATATCACGGTGGTTTCCAGCCGCGCGTAGGTTTGGCGTGGGACATTAAGGGTAACGGTAAGATGGCGCTTCGCCTCGGTGCCGGGCGCTATATGAGCAGAGCAAACGTGATTTCAGGTCTACTCCGTCTCGCCAACAACCCGCCATGGAACACAATTGTCGACTCTGGCTGGAATGATCAGGCGGTGCTCTTGTCAGATTGTCCGACCTGTCGAAGCCTCGACACGATCAACCCTGCCTTAAAAACCTCTGCCGCTGGTTTGGCAGGCATCAACTCTATCGATCCAAACTTCAGACCCGCGGAAAGCTGGCAGTGGAACGTAACGGTCTCGCGCGAGGTCATGAAGAACACGGTGGCGGAGGTTGCATATGTCGGCAACCATGGTCTGCACATCTGGCGCTTCATCAATGGTAATTACAACGAGGTGAAGCCTAACCTGCGTGCAGCGGTGGCTGCCGGAACACTCGACGGTAATTTGGCGCGCCGGTTTGGTTTCTCAAACAACGTAACCAGAGACGAATCAACCGGTGACTCAAGTTATCATGGTCTTCAGGTCACGCTGGACCGTCGCTTCACAAACAGGTTGGCATTCCAGGCGTTCTACACGTTGGCGAGAACGATTAGCAACGTTCCCACTCAGTCGTATCAGAGCGCAACGACGGACGTATTTAATTACGATCTGGACAAGGGTTACTCCGACTTGGATCGTCGACACTCGTTTGTATTTAACGGGATCTATGCACTACCCACGTTCAAGAACCACGGCGATATGTTTAGTGCCGTCTTCGGCGATTGGCAATTGAATACGATTGTCTCGTTGTTCAGTGGCACGCCACTTAACATCATTTCCGGTGTGAATAGGGCAGGGCTCACTGGCAGCACGACACAGCGTCCGGATCGCGTTTCAGGAGTACCTCTCTATCTGAACATTCCCGGTGATCCAGTAGCCATCGTCAATCCGAAGGCATTTAGCCTTCCCGCTTTGGGGACGTTTGGTAACCTGAAGCGTGGCGATGTTCGTGGTCCTGGCATTAGCAACGTTGACTTCTCAGTAGCCAAGAACTGGAGAGTGAAAGAGCGGTATGGCATTCAGTTCCGAACTGAGGTGTTCAACCTTTTCAACCATGTGAACTTCAGGGCGCACAACGCCAGTACTGCTGGTGGCGGAATTGAAAACAACTTAAGCAACGGTGGATTCGGTCGCGCTAGTTCCACTCGAGGACCGCGCGAGATTCAGTTCGGCTTTAAGTTCACCTTCTGAGTTCGTTAACCAAATTGATTGAAGATGGAGGGCTTTTGTTCTGGCCCTCCATTTCTTTCATTGCCGACTGCCAATTGCCGATTCTGGCGATTAGTTCATCTGCGGCTAATTATCACTAGTCGGCAATTGGCGATTGGCAATTGGCAATGTAATACTCTTCCAATGCACTCGCGATTCGCCTGTCTCTGTCTTGCGCTGCTCCTATTACCGTTTCAATTACCTCGTGATTCAATTCGGCAACATTACGAAGCAGCGGAAGCGCACCATCGCGCCGGCAATCTCGTTGCCGCTGAGGCTGAGTACGTAGCAATACTTGTTGAGGGATATCAGAGGCTGGGGGCGATTTACACAGCACAGGCGAACTATCAAGGAGCCGTTGCCGCGCTCGAGACAGCCGTGACTTATCGGAGTGATTCGCCTGAGGTCTTGGTGGAACTGGCGATAGCGTATTTTTACGTCGGTCAGTACCAGAAAGCGATTGAACCGCTCACTAAGGCTCTGGCGATGACCCCGCAGAATTCGCTCGCTCACCACATGCTGGGAAAAACACAGTTCATGCTTGGCGACTTCCCGAAAGCGGAAGACGAGCTTGGTAAAGCTCTAAAACTATCGCCCGGTGATTACGATGTTGCGTACACCGTCGGGCTCGCATTTCTCCGTCAGCACAAATTTGCTCAAGCAAAAACACTCTATGACCAGATGATTGTGAAGCTGGGAGATAAAGCGCCGTTGCGCGTCCTGATTGGGCGCGCATACCGCGAGACAGGATTTTTTGATGCCGCCATAGAAGAGTTCAAACGCGCGATCGTGTTGGATAAAACCTTTCCTCGCGTTCATTACCATCTCGGCTTAACCTATTTGCTTAAAGAAGGCGCTGCGAGACTGGCTGATGCTGAGCAGGAGTTCAAGCTCGAGTTGGCAAATAACCCTGATGAATATTACGGCAACTATTACCTCGGCATCGTTTATGTCACTGAAGCGAAATGGAACGAAGCTTTGCGGCCGTTAGAAAACGCCAGGCGGATTCAGCAAGGTAATCCCGACCCGTACTTTTTTCTTGGTCAGGCGTATCAGGCATTAGAAAAGTATGAACAGGCGATCGAATCATTTAGGAAGGCCGTGGATTTAAATCCCGATCTGGCCCACAACGACTATCAAGTCACGAACGTGCATTACAGGCTGGGCCAGTCTTTGATCAAAGTCGGCCGTGTCGAGGAGGGCCGGAAAGAGTTGCAGATTTCGGCGGAGCTAAAATCCAAAGCCTTCAAACGAAACGAAGCTAAGCTTGACGTCTTCCTTAACACTGCAAACCTCGCCGAACAAAATAAGTTTCCCGAGTTGAATTCGGCCCAGGGCGTTATTGCCGAGCGACCAGCGCTTGCGGACGACGTTACGCAAAGAATGGCCTCAGAGGCTGCTTTTTACATGAAAGTAATTGGCCGGGCGCACAACAATATCGGCTTATTGAGAGTCGAGCGACAGGATTTTCGCGGGGCAGCGCAGCAGTTCCAGCTCGCGGCTAAGTGGAGCGCAGAACAAGAGGGTCTTGATTACAACTGGGGTCTGGCTTGTTTCAAATCTGAGCTGTACAAAGACGCAATTGCTCCGTTCGAAAAAGAACTGAAGGCGCATCCCGACAACTTGTCCGTGCGACAGTGGTTAGGCTTGAGCTACTTCATGATCGAGGATTACGCGCGCGCCTCAGCATTATTGGAACAAGTGTTAGCCGCGCGCCCTGATGAAGTGGCTCTGTATTACCCGCTCGCACTTTCCATGATTAAAGAGGGAAAGACCAATGTTGCAGATGGTCTGATTCAGAAAATGTTGACAAATGGTGACAACAGCCCTCAGGTTCACATTTTGATGGGTCAGGCGTACTACAGTAAAAACAATCCGACCAAGGCTCTCGAGGAATTACAGACTGCAATTAACTTAGATTCCAGGATACCGCTGGCACATTTTTATTCAGGCGTCATCTATTTGAAGATGGGAAAGCTC
>DASUYO010000418.1:0-2907 GCA_036377375.1 Pyrinomonadaceae bacterium | reverse complement strand
AATCTTTGAAGTGTTTCAGGAGAGCGGAAGGTTGGCGTCGGCGAATGTTATCGGCTATTTCCGTTCTGAGCCACGTGCAAACGCAGCCGTCCTCGCGCGATTTGAAGATGGAAGTCCAGCGCTGGTTGAAGCGACAACGGGGAAAGGCCGCGTGCTGCTATTCACGTCATCGCTGGGTCCGAGCTGGAATGACCTGCCGCTGACGCCTTTGTACTTGCCATTCATTCATCAGATGGTCCGATATGCAGGGACGCGCGAAGAGAAGGCGTGGTACGGCCTGGGCCAGACATTTACAGTAGCCAGACGGCAGGAGGCAGCGCCACCCGCAATCGATACACCAGGTGGCGCGCGATTGTCTGAAGCACGGCTCACACCTGACGGCGACCTGCTGGTCACCGCGCGCGAGCCTGGGTTCTATCGGCTGCGATACAACGGAGCGCCGGATTTTGCGGCTGTGAATATAGACGGAGCTGAGGGTGATTTCACGAAGTTGAACTTTGCAGCGTTTGCAGTCGGGGTGACGGGCGGCGCTGGAAGTGCCGAAGGTGCTGAAGCGAATCGAAATCTGAGTAATGAAGAAATCGAGGGACGACAGCGAGTTTGGTGGTCGTTGTTGCTGGTCGCGCTGTTGTTGTTGTTAGCTGAATCGTTCCTCGCACGACGGACGAAGATGGTGAAGATGATCGGGTGAGCCGCAGATGAACGCAGATAAACGCAGATCAGATCTGCGTTTATCTGCGTTCATCTGCGGCTCAAAAGGGGCTTTGATATGAGCACGGAAACGAATGTACTAAACGATCTCCTGCGGCGAGCGCGTTCACGGCGGCAGCTTTTGCTTTCGCTGCGCGGCGTGGCGATCACGCTCGGCGTCGTTGCTGCTCTTCTATTGCTGACAGGCTGGGCCGCGCACCGTTATCGCTACAACGGCAGCGCACTGCTTACTCTGCGTATCGGCGCGTTGCTCATGGTTCTCACCACGATCTACTTCGCCCTGCTTCGTCCACTCCTGAAACGCATCAGTGACGCGCGTCTCGCACGGTTAATTGAAGAACATCATCCCGGCGCGGAGGATCGTCTGGTTACCGCAGTCGAATATTCGAATAGTGACTCGCGAACCTCGCCGGCGATCGTCCATCGTCTTTACCAGGACGCGAACAGCGTTTCCGCCATGCTTGACGTTCGAAACGTGATTCGCCGCTCTCGTCTGATGCTTTACGGCGGCGCCGCGCTCGCAAGCCTGCTCGTGTTTGCAGGAGTCTTGAAATGGGGACCAAAAGAGATCTCCGAAGGTGTCGCTCAACTCATCACACCGACAACCGCCGCGGCTTCGACAAACGCGATGAGCATCAAGGTGAGGCCCGGCACCGCGCGCGTTCCGAAGGGTTCCGATCAGGACATCATCGCTACGCTCGTTAACTTCGACTCGCAACAAGTCACTGTCTTTGCACGACCGCTCGGCTCGAAGACCGATTTTCAGGGCCAACCGATGGAGCCCGCGAAAGCAAAGACTGACTTTCGCTTCTCGATCTTCAACATCCAGGAGTCGATGGAGTACTTCATTGAGTCGAACAACGTGCGCTCTGAAGTTTTTAAGTTGAACGTTGTCGATCTGCCGTTCGTCAAACAACTCGATCTGTCGCTTAACTTTCCCGCCTTTACGAATCTTCCTACGAAGGCAATCGAAGACGGCGGCGACATTGCCGCCCTTAAAGGGACCGTGGCTACGATCACGGCGAAACTGTCGGGAAAAGTGCGCGCGGCGCGCATCGTTTTTGCTGACGGCAAGAAGACAGAGATGCAACTGCAGGGCGCTGACTTCGTCGCACAGTTAACTGTGTCAGGTGACACGAGCTACTACATCGAGCTCGTGAGTGTCGATGGCGAAACGTATCGCGGGTCAAACGAATATGACGTCACAGTCCTGAGCGATCAACCGCCGGTAATCTCTTTCGATAAACCCGGCCGCGATAAGAAAGCCACGAATCTCGAAGAGGTCTTTACTCAGGCCCGCGCCGAAGACGACTACGGCATTGTTTCAATGGACTTGCACTTCTCGGTCAACGGCGGCGAGGAGAAGACGGTGAACCTGCAACAGTTGACGCGCGAGTCAGCGCGTTCGCTGACGGGCGCGTACACGTTCTTTCTCGAAGAGTACCATCTCAAACCTGGCGATTTCATCTCCTATTACGCAAAGGCGCGCGACGCCGGCAGTGAAGCGACGAGCGACATCTACTTCATCGAAGTGAAGCCTTTCGAGATGGAGTACAAGCAATCGCAGCAAGGCGGTGGTGGTGGTCAGGGTGGCGATCAGGACCAGAACGCTCTGTCGCGGCGCCAGAAGGATCTGATCGCGGCTACGCACCGGCTCATTCGCGAAGGTGATAAGTACACCGATCAGGAACGCAGAGATGGTTATGATGCGGTCGCTGTCGGGCAGGAAAAACTGCGCACTGACACGCTCGAATTTATCGATCGCATGGGCCGGCGGCTCGGCGGTGTAGAAGGACAAAAGCAGGTTGCTGAAATGGCGGAGCACCTGCGACAAGCCGCGAAGGAGATGGAAGGCGCGCGGCCGCCACTCAGGAAAGAAGCAGGCAAAGACGCGTTGCCGCCCGAGCAGCGTGCGCTGCAACGATTGCTCGCAGCCGACGCAATCTTCCGCGAAGTTCAGGTTGCTTTCGGAAACCAAAACGGAAGCAGTGGCGGCAGTGGCAGTCAAAGAGAGCAGCAGGAGCTTGCCGGCTTGTTCGAGCTGGAGCTCGACAAGATGAAGAACCAGTACGAGACCGTGCAGCGTGCGCAACAGCAGCAGGCTGAACAGCAGAAGAGCGAAGCCGAGCGACGCCTGGAAGATCTCGCGCGCCGGCAACAAGCAGCACTCGAAGAACAGCGCCGCCGACAGCAGGG
>DASUYO010000417.1:0-2421 GCA_036377375.1 Pyrinomonadaceae bacterium | reverse complement strand
GATCGGCGTTAGTAGTGATGCGGATCTTGTGATCTGGAATCCTGACGAGCAGTTCACCGTCACGGCCGCCGCTCTGCACCATCGCCACAAGCTCACGCCGTATGAAGGCGAGGTGCTCAGTGGGGTTGTGCAGACTACGTTTCTGCGCGGCCGAAAGATCTACGATCGTGATCATTTCCTGGGCGCACCCTTGGGCCACATGCTGCTACAATAAGCCGCAAAAAGGCACAAAAAAGGAGTCCTCACATGAAAAGCGATCCTCACGAGATCGATGTCTTGGCGCTTTGTGATGTAATTCGTGAAACAAGCTTTGATCTTCACCAGTTTTTGCGCCACGGGCATCGCGAGCAGATTTATGAGAATGCACTGGCACATCGCTAAGGAAGAAGGGGATCACAGTTCAACAGCAACAAGCGGTTAAAGTATTTGACGAAGACGGTACGTTGTTAGCGTATCTTAAGACTGATTTGCTAATTGAGTGTTGTTTGATTTGCGAAATAAAGAGCGCTCGTACGCTGGTGGATGAACACACCGCTCAACTGTTGGGATACTGGCGGGCGTCACGAATAGAACATGGATTACTGATCAACTTTGGTGCTCCTCGACTTCAAATTAAGAAGTTTGTCCTCACTTTGGCTCGGTAACTCGTTCTTTCATTTTTGTGCCTTTTGTGCCTTTTTGCGGCTTAATTTATGGACTTCACTGATCTGATCGATCTGGCGTCGGAGCGGCTGGGGGGCGCGGTGCTCGTCGCGAATGACGACTTCTTCGCGCCCAAGGAAAACTTGCTCAAGGCGAGCGCGCCGGTCTTCATCGAGGGCAAGTACACCGATCGTGGCAAGTGGATGGACGGCTGGGAGAGTCGCCGCCGCCGCACACCCGGCTTCGACTGGTGCATCATTCGTCTTGGTCTGCCCGGCATTGTTCGTGGCGTCGTAGTAGACACAAGCTTCTTCCGTGGCAACTACCCGGAACATTGCTCGCTCGACGGCGCTACCTTCAACGCACTTCCAACTGAAGCAGAGTTAACCAGCGACGCAGTGCAGTGGGTGCCGCTCCTCCCGCAAATGCCACTCAGTGGCGACAGCCTGAATCCTTTCCCGATTCAGTACGAACAACGCATCACGCATCTTCGCTTCAAGATCTTCCCCGATGGTGGCGTCGCACGACTGCGCGTCTACGGTGAAGTGGTACCCGATTGGGACCAACTGAAACGCGCGGGCGGATACGTCGACTTAGCTGCGGCAGAGAATGGCGCACTCGTCCTCTCATGCAGCGACATGTTCTTCGGCCACCGTCACAATCTGATCATGCCCGGCCGCGCGACAAACATGAGCGACGGCTGGGAAACAAAGCGACGGCGTGGTCCAGGTCATGACTGGGCCATCATCAAGCTCGGCCGCCCCGGACACATAAAACGCGTAGAAGTTGATACGTCTCACTTCAAAGGCAACTTCCCCGAGAGCTGTTCACTCGAAGCATGCAATGCGCCGAATGCAATGACCGAAACGCTCACGGACTTATCCACCTCGTGGTCCACTGTTCTCCCACGCACAAAACTGCAAGCTCACACGCGTCACTTGTTCGACGAAGAGCTGCTCGACACGGGCGTTGCCTCGCACCTGCGTTTCAGTATTTTTCCGGACGGCGGTGTCAGCCGTTTACGCGTGTACGGAACGTTGCCCGACTAAACTCCGATGCAACACGATCTCGCATGGCTCAACTCATTGCCTGCTGAAGCAGCAGCGCAAGAGTTGTTACAGTGCTGCGGCTCGAAGCGCTGGGCTGAGCAGACAGCCGCAGGCCGGCCGCATCCGAGTCTCGAAAGCCTGATCGCGCGCAGCAATGAGGTTTGGTGGTCACTCGATCGAAGCGACTGGCTGGAAGCATTCCGCAGCCATCCTAAAATCGGCGAAAAGAAAGCTGCTGAACAGGTTTCCGCGCAGTCGCAGCAGTGGTCCGGCCAGGAACAAGCAGGAATGACGAACGCCTCGCAGCAAACAGCCAACTCCTTGACGGCATTAAATCACGCATATGAAGAGAAGTTTGGCTACATTTTCATCATTTGCGCCACCGGCAAAACCCCAGAGCAGATGCTTTCAGCACTTCACGAGCGACTTCAACACAACCCGGACGCCGAGCTGCCTATCGCCGCCGCCGAGCAAAGTAAGATTACCGAGCTGAGACTGAAGAAATTACTCACTTCTTCATAATCCCGCGTCAGTTCTCTGCTAAACTGCACCCGAAAATGAGTACGTTTTCGACTCACATACTCGACACGTCCAGAGGTGCACCTGCCAGTGGCGTGGCTGTCTGCCTCGAAGTGCAGAATACCGACGAAAGCTGGACGGAGTTGAGTCATGCATGGACTGACACGGATGGTCGCGTGAAGCCGTTTTTTCTCGTCGACCGCCCCGTGGC
>DASUYO010000416.1:0-11566 GCA_036377375.1 Pyrinomonadaceae bacterium | reverse complement strand
ACACTGTCGCCGCGGAACTCTCCTCAAGAGTCTGCCTCTTTCCCGTGCTGAAAACTTCAACTCAGCGCCGGTACTGGTGGCCTCGAATTCCTGTTTGCACGACGCCAGTATGCAATCGCTCGTTATCGATTCGGGTAACTGTCAAAATGGAGATGTGTTGTTGTTGATGTCAGACGCAGCAGCAGCGTGGTGCTTGCAACGTCTCGAGAATGGCGATTCCGCAGTCGAGGAATTTTTAGGCGCGAATGGAGATGAAGAACTAAATCAATTCTTTGACGATGAGCGATCGGCTGGCAGAATAAGAAACGACGATCTCGCTATCGTGCGAATCGAGCTCCAGCGGAGAATTAACTAGTGGCACTTTCGCCCTCACAAACCGGCACCATTCCAAGGAACTGGCCTTCCGCCAGGTACTTCACGGAAGCAATACAGTGCCCGTCCATCTGTTTTGCGCATCCGTTGCTGCGAAATACGCTTCCTGCTGTCGATCGGCTGGGAATGCCGCTTGTGACGTCGGGCCAGTTTGCCTACGTCTACAAGCTCAACTCGATGAACGGCGGCGGCGACTTCGCGGTGCGCTGCTTCCGCGGCTACCTTGGCGATCGCGATCAGAGATATCGGGCGATTCAGGCCCATGTCAGGAATACACCGGTGTCGTATCTTTCCGATTTTACTTATGCGCCGGAAGGGATACTCGTCGGTGGCAATCGCTTTCCGATTCTCTTCATGAAGTGGATCGAAGGCCCGACACTTGATCTCTACATCGGTGAAATGCTCAACCGGCGTGATGTGCTCCTGCATCTCTCACACGAGTGGTTACGCCTGCTGCGGGCTTTGCAAATTGCCGGAATTGCGCACGGCGATCTGCAACACGGCAATATCATTGTCGAACATGGTCAGTTGCGTCTTGTCGATCATGACGGAATTTTCGTGCCCAGCATGGCGGGATGGACCGCGAGCGAAGTCGGACATCAGCATTACCAGCACCCAAAAAGAGATGCGCAACACTTCAACGAGAAGCTCGATAACTTCTCTTCACTCGTCATCTATCTCTCGTTACTTTCGATCGCTGAACGGCCGAATCTCTGGCAGGAGCACCATGACGAAAACCTGCTCTTTTCGAAGAACGACTTTGTCGATCCCGCATCGTCGGACCTCTTTCGAAAGATCAGAGAGATCGGACCGGAACATTCCACGCTCGCCGACGTTCTCGCGAGCGCAGCGACCGGATCGCCGGACGAAGTGCCTTCCGTTCTCGATCTGGTGAAGACGAAATCCAATTTGCCTTCGTGGATGACTGCACCGGTCGACATTGATGCAACTACCAAAACGAGAGAAGTCGTTCCGGCAGAATCGCCTTCCGAAAGAAGAGCCGTTCGTTGGATACCGTGGCAGGAGAAGACTCGCGGACCTTCAGTTCCCACGACACCGTCGTCACCCCATGTGCATTCACTGTTTAGTGGATCAGCGGCACCCGCACCTGCGGCGGTCATTACAGATCCGCACGACATACTGCAGAACACGTTCGTGTTCTCGAAACAGTTTATGCGCCGGTACTTTTTGACGTGGTTTTGGGGCACTTACATTCTGCTGCACTTTGTTGGATTCGAAGCGGCGTTCTTAGTAGCCTTGGTCTGTATCGCCGTTGGCTGCCTGGTATTCGGAATATTTCGTGCGTGGTCTGAATCGATTAATGCAAAGACGAGCAAGATGGTTTCAGCCGCTATACCGGCTGCGCAGTCACCCGATCCGCAATTGCTGTCTCAGGCTCCGGGCTCATGGAATCCGCATGTGAGCACGCCGCCACCGTCAGTTACTGCGGCTCCTTCGGATCCAATCGTCGGAAATGTGGTTTTGGGAATTTTTCATCTGGAGAACTGCGCGTGGGCGAATCGGATCTCTACGAAAAATCGTGTCGGTTTTTCGACAGCGTCAGAAGCGATGTCACACGGCTTTAAGCCCTGCCGAATCTGTTCGCCGGCCACTTAACTGCTTCGGAGCCCGCGAAGCGGACGACAGCATAAAGCCTGGGGCGCAAGCCCCAGGTATAATCATATAAACGCAGCCGAGCCCGCGAAGCGGGCGACAGCGCTGCCGCCCTCTTCGCGGGCTCATTCGCGCTCTTTGGAATCTTACCTGGGGCTTGCGCCCCAGGCTTTATGCTGTCGCCCGCTTCGCGGGCTCCTGCTTCGAAAGTTCTTCAGTTTCTTCCGCGTTAAACGCAATGCCTTTTAAATACGACATCTTTATCAGTTACGGACACCTGGACGACGAAGATCCGGCCGGCGATGTTAAGGGCTGGGTCGATCTGCTTGTTGAACGATTGCCCCGCCTCGTCAGCAGCACTCTTGGTTACCAACCGAAGATCTGGCGCGACGAGCGCAGTCTCACCGGCGACGCTCTCTTGCGCGCCGCAATCGAAGAAGGCATCACGCAGTCGTTATTGTTTATTCCCATCGTTTCGCCGCGCTACGTGCAATCGGATTGGTGTCTTCGCGAGTTGGAAACATTTTGCAAGAATCCTCCGCTTCCCAATGCACCCGCACATCGCTCGCGAATCTTCAAAGTAATCAAGACCCCACTGCTTTTTCATCTGGCCAAGAAAGAGCCTGCACAACTCCGCGAGCTCATTGGTCACGCGTTTTATGAGATGGAAGGCGATATGCCGGTTGAGTTCAGTCCGGATGTTGTGCCCAGCAAGGATCCGCGTTACTGGACCGTGTTGCGAAGACTTGCGTGGGATATCTCAACGCTGCTTGCAACCGTGAAAGAGACTCCCGGTCCTGTCACACAAGGACTTCAAGCTGGTCCAAAGAAGTTTGTTTATCTTGCGGAAACAACTTCCGACCTGACTCAGGAGCGCGAGCTTGTCCGTGATGAGCTGCTCCAGCGTGGTTACGGCGTCGTTCCTGGAGACAAACTGCCTGTAGCGGAATTGAAGGAAACTGAAGAGGCAATACAAAAAGCACTCGGGAAGTCAGTTCTCTCTGTTCACCTGATTGGCAAACGTTATGGTTCAACTCCCGAAGACGACCCGCGCTCGATAATCGCGATTCAGGAAGATCTGGCGGCGCAAATCAGTGCTAAAGATCCTTCATACTCGCGCCTGCTGTGGATGCCGCAAGGCCTGATGACGCCGGCACTCGAAGTCACGGATGAGCGCCAGAAGAATTTCATCACTGCACTTCAGAATCGAATCAGTGCGGGTGGCGAGCTCTTGCAAACAAGTATCGAGGATCTAAAGACGCGCATCATCGAAAAACTGAGCCCGCCTGCAAAGGCTGACATCAAACAGAACGGCCGCTCAAAACTCAAACAGATTTACCTGATCTGTGAAAACCGCGATCGCAGTCTCGTGCGTCCAATCAAGGAATATCTCTTCAAACAGAATCTCGAAGTGATTACATGGCTCGACGGCGAAGCCGGCGCGACACTCATGGATTACCATCACAAGAACCTTCGCGAATGCGACGCAGCGCTCGTCTATTTCGGTAACGGCGATGAGCCGTGGGTGCGCAAGAATCTCGAAGATCTCGAGAAAGCGTACGGCTATGGCCGTGAAGAGGATTGGCTTGCGAGCGCTGTCTACGTCGGCGCGCCGCAGAGCGAACAAAAGGAAGATTTCCTCACACACCTCGTATCGCATGTCATTCGTAATTTCACGGCGTTCGACCCGAACGACCTGCGCGAGTTCGTCGCAGCCGTGCAGAACTCTCAGGGAGGGCAGCAATGATCTCTTCAAAACCCATTCAAAATCCCTTTCCCGGTCTACGCCCGTTTGAAACGGACGAATACCGCTTGTTCTTTGGTCGCGAAGGACAGTCGGACGAGTTAATCGCGCGACTGCAACGCGCGCGCTTTCTGGCGGTCGTGGGCACGTCAGGCAGCGGCAAGTCTTCCTTGATTCGAGCGGGTTTAATGCCGGCGCTGCGTGGTGGAATGATGAAGGGTGCGGGTTCCGGATGGCGCATTGCAGTGATGCGGCCGGGTGGCAATCCGATAGGGAATCTCGCTGCTGAGTTAGTGAAAAAGGATGCGCTCTGTGAAGCAGGTGCTGGTCTGCCGGAAGACGAAGCTGAAGCTGTGATCGAGGCGACGCTCAGAAGTGGCTCGCTGGGTATCCTCAACGTCGCGCGCCAGGCTCGCTTGAGTGAGCATGAGAAGTTGCTGATCGTAGTGGACCAGTTTGAAGAGTTGTTTCGTTTCCGTGCTGCACACGAACGCACCAGCGTCGACGAAGCAGCCGCTTTTGTAAAACTCCTGCTCGAAGCAGCGCAGCAGCGTGAGTTGTCGATCTACATCGTGCTCACCATGCGTTCCGACTTTCTCGGCGACTGTGCTCAGTTCCAGGGTCTGCCTGAAGCCATAAACGATGGACAATACCTGATACCGCGAATGACGCGTGATGAGCGACGATTCGCTGTGACTGGACCAGTCGGTGTCACGCGCGGAAAGATTACTGAGCCCCTGATCAATCGTCTGCTAAATGACGTTGGCGACAATCCCGACCAACTGCCCATACTCCAGCACGCATTAATGCGGACGTGGGACCACTGGCAAACCCATCGCCGCGACGGTGAGCCGATGGGGATCGAACACTACGAGGCCATCGGCACGATGAGCGACGCCTTATCGCGTCACGCCGATGAGGCATTCAATGAGCTACCGGACGAGCGCAGTCGGAAGATTGCTGAGCTGCTCTTCAAAGCGCTGAGTGAGCGTGGCGCAGACAACCGCGAGATTCGCCGCCCGACCCGACTCGGCACGCTTTGCAAGATCGCTGATGCGAGTATGAACGAAGTAATTGCAGTCATTGATGTGTTCCGTCGTGGTGGTCGTTCGTTTCTAATGCCACCGGCGGGCACACCGCTGCACGCTGACTGTGTCATCGATATCTCGCATGAGAGTTTGATTCGTAACTGGCAACGGCTGAAAGAGTGGGTTAATGAAGAAGCTCAGTCAGTAAGATTTTACCGGCGCGTGGCTGAAGCTGCTATGCTGCATCGCGAAGGAAGCGAAGGACTGATGCAGGAGCCTGCGCTTTCATTCGTACTCGATTGGCGCGAGAAGTCGCAACCGAACGCTGCGTGGGGCCAACGCTATCATCCGGAATTCGAAACCGCGATGGCGTATCTGGAGCAAAGCCACATTGCAAATGAGAAAAAAATTGCTGAGGAAAAAGAGCGTGATAGACGAGAGCTGGAACAAGCAAAACTATTTGCCGCACAACAAGCGCGCGCAGCGCGTCGCATGCGCGCAATGATCTTCGCGCTTTGCGTGATCCTGCTGCTTGCTCTTGCGACGGCGGCTTACGCCTGGAGCCTGCGTTCAGTAGCCGTTAACGAACGAGAAAATGCTTTCCGCTCCGCTCGACTGGCCGAGGATGCTAATAAACGAGCTCAAAGCGAGGCTGATCTCGCTCACAAGAGCGAACAGGCCGCTGTGGCAGCGCGGGAGGACGCCACAAAAGAGGAGCATAAGGCTGAAGACGCAGCCAAGGTCGCCAACGAACAGAAAGCAATAGCGCTTACGAACCTTCGTGCGGCCCAGAGCGCAACGGCTGAAGCGAAGCAAGCAACAGCTCAGGCTCAGCAGAATGCGCAGCAACTTGCTGAAGCATTGGAACGTGGCCAACTTCTTCGCGTGGGTCTCGAGTCGTCGCGGCGGGAAGACTTCGATCTGGCGCAGGAATCGTTTGAAAAACTCGAACAAAAGCTGAAAGCGCTCCAATCAAATGGCACTCAGAAATATACGCCGCAACAATTGAAGCAGCTTAAGAACGACTATGGCTGGACGCTCTCGCATCTTGGCGACACCTATCACAAGCAACTGGCGTTCGAGAAAGCAATTGAACACTATGAGAAAGGGCGCGTTGTCCTTGAAAGCGTATTAGGGAACGAGCCTGCGCCGATTCTCCTGGAGACATATCACGGACTCGCCCGTGCCTATCACGATAGTGCAAAGGCTCGCGCTTCTGCGACGCCAACTCAGCCGAGTACCGCATCGCTTACGCCTGAACAACAGTTAGCTAAGGCCGAGGAGTTTTACAAGAAGGCGGCAAGCTATCAGGAATTAATGAAGCCTGACAATCCTCTGGTGCTGGTGACGAGTCTCAAAAACCTATCCGAGTTGTACAGCGATATTGGCAGGTATGACGATGCTGAGCGGAGTTTGAAGACCATCGTTGAAACCTATAAGACGATCGAGAATCTTCCCGGGAATCGCGATCGCACTGTCGTCGCGCTCAAGGACCTGGCGGAGTTCTATCGAAGCCGCACGCGGTATGAAGATGCGGCGCGCACTTATAACGAGTTGATCGACATTCAGGAAGCATTGACTGACACGCAGAGCGATCCGGAAGCCATACGCGCGCTGTCCGATAATTACAACGAGCTAAGTCAGATATATAACGCACTGAACGATGAGGTCCGTAACGAAGCCGCGTTCCGATTGGCGGAACGGATTCAAAAGATGGCTCTCAAATTACGAAACCAACGCGCCCTCATAGCAGACTTAAAGAAGCTGCATACAGCTATCACAATGGATGAAGACCTCGACGTGATGGGTGATAGTTATATCAAGCTCGAACGGTTTACAGAAGCTGCGCACGCGTACGAAGCGGCGCTCAGCATTAGGGAACAGATCAGTTCGGAGCAGAAGTCTGTTAGTGTAAGTTATCTGAAGTTGGGTGACTTGTATCGTGAACAACTCAAGAACTACGCAAAGGCGGAAGAGTATTACAAGAAGCTTGTGCAGATTAGTAAGAGCATGAAAGGCAGTCTGACAGGTCCGTCCGATCCGTTAACCCAATACATTACGGGACTGCGGAAGCTCGCTGCTCTCTACACAGACGACATGAATAAGCCCGCCGAAACCGAGGCGGTTCTCAACGAAGCACTCACTGCTACCGCTCCAATCAACGGACGTTTGGCTTGGGATGATGAGTTGAATATTTATGGCGACCTGCTTCATCTTTATCAAAAACAGAACAAGGACGTTCAGCCGATTCAAGTGCGAAAGCTGGAGACGATGACTCGGCGCCGCGATGATTTCGCAAACGCCTACCGCTCGCCCGATCACCAGCAGTTCATGTCTGCATATGTCAACGCGGCGGGTGACGTCGCCGACTCATATTTGAAACAGAACAACAAAGCCGCAGCCGAGGCTGCCTACGCTCAGGTGTTCAATTTCATTCATTTGTCGACAGTCTTTCTCGACGCCAAAAAACTCGACAACTATTTAACGAATCTCGAGAAGTATCAATCATTACTTCGCGACAATAATGAAGCAGCAAAGGCTGCGGAGTTCGACGCGTTCGTCAAGGAAGGCCGCGAGCGGCAGAAAGATATAGAAAGCATTCAGAAAGAAATTCAGTCACAGCAACAGGCACCAAAACCCTGATCCGCGTTTTTAATCCGTGGCTCAATAATCTCCCAAAATCCTGTGCGGGTTGAGAATAACGGCGGGAGTGCCTGCTACGAACCATGCCCAGCTCAACGCAATCAATGCGTTGCCTGATTGGGATTTGATGGTGATCGTATGCGGCAAGATAGCCACGCGCGCCTTCGAGTTGAGATTCGTTACTTCCCAAAGCTTCAGCAATCCGTCGTCGCGAAGATTCGGATCCGGTGAGAGGACGACGAATGAGTACATTGGCTGTGCATGGTCCAGGATTGCCGGCGTTGCGAAGTACAGGATGCCGGCGGCATTCGCTTCAGTCTTCAGGCGATCTTTACTTGCTTGCGCGGCAGTGTACGAGCGCCTGCGGGCTTGGCCGTAGATCGCTCGGAACTGATCGATCTCGTTCGGGTTCGTAGAGATTTCATTGAGCTGCAACCCATTGTAAGTCGTCTTCACTTGTTCTGATACTTCGCTCGTGAGTGTTAGATTTGCAAAGACGACCAGCTCCTGTGGTTTGCGATTGATTGAGCGAGGCTTTCGCATCTCTCGCAACGCTGAAAGCGATACTGCGTACGACACTGACGCCCGGTGCAGTGTTTCGAACGGCACATCCCACAATGGTCCATCAGGGACTACGATCAATTTCGATTTTCCTGCGATCTGAGTCTCGGCCGGCTTTAACAGCAAATCGTAAAGCTCGCGAGCGGCAACACTCGCAATCTTGTCCGCCATCTCTGCTCGCCTTGCATTGATCGCGTAAACCGACAACTGTAGGGGCGGCCTTCCGTGGCCGCCCGTGGTGCCATTCAAATGCCTTGTTGGAAGCGACGGGCGGCCACGGAGGGCGGCCCCTACAGTTGAATCCTGGCTGGTGACCACGAATAAAAAGATCTTCTCTTCTGTAACGACATACTCAACGAGCGCGGTCTTGCTGTTTAGAAAGGGCCGCATCTCCTCGAGATTCAGCGACGCTAACTCACCTCTGTTAACCGCTAACTGCGGATGTATCGCGTAAAGTCGTTTGCGAAAAGCCTCATACGCGGCACGTGCGGCAATCAGGCGTCCGTGAAGCGCGTTGTCAACCACGCCTTTCGAATCCTGATCGCCGTAGACCTGCGCCCTCAGTGACGCCAGCTCACCTAACAGCTTCAACTCTTGCTGACGTTCTGCTGCTGTCATTCCTTTCGTAATGTTGGAGGGCTGAATCACTTCGCGCAGGAACTGCGACTTCGCATCTTCAGCTCGACCGAGTGCCTCGCGTGGTCTATCCAGATCGATCAGCGTCTCCATCGTACCGAGATATGAGAATACTCCACTTCGCTCCGTCTCAAATCCATCTGGACCAGCTTCCGGACGAATTGATCGCTGCACTTGTATCGCTTCGTCGAACGCATTCAGCGCTTCACTATTCCGTCCGAGAGCACGCTGCGCTTTACCAAGCTCCGTCAGCGCATACGGAACAATCGAAAACACTTCGGCATCCTTTGCTAATGTCGTCGCACTCTCCGCAAACTGCACGGCTTTCGCATTGTCACCCTGCATACGATACGCAGCAGCAAGCCTGCTCAGCGTGTCTGCCATATCGGCTTTTCGGCCGAGCGTTGTGTACAGAGTTAATGCCTCATGAAAATTCTTTAGAGCTAAATCGTGTTTCTGTTCAGCGAGATAAACGGCGCCAATCCCGAGGAGGATATGGGCCATGTTCAGCCGATCGCCTCGCCGTTGAAACAGCTTACTGCTCCTCTCATACGCGTCCAGTGCCTGATCGTATTGCCCTTGCACGTATCGAGCGTTTCCGATGTAGCTCAGCATGCGAGCCATGCCAACCTCGTCTCCCTCGGCTTCAAACGCAGTCAGACTCCTATTGAAATAATCGACGGCCTGAGCGTTGTCTCCCTGCATCGCTCTGATCAGCCCGATGCTTCCGAGTGTTGCCGGCACTGTTGCTTTTATGGATGCTTCCTGAGCGACTGAAAGACTCTTGAAATAACTTTGCAGCGCGGATGCATAATCTCCGCGCGCACGATGCACGTTGCCGATGCTTTGCAGGCGTGTAACGACACCGGCCGGTTCATTCAGCTTTTCTTCAATTGCGAGACTGCGGTGGTAGAGTGCCAGCGCGCGATCGTAATTGCGTTGGTAGTAGTAACAATTTGCTGTGCCAGTGAGGGCAGCGATCACTCCGGCGAGTTCGTTTTTCGAATTGAAGTGCTGGAGTGCTCGCTCGTAATAAGACAATGCCTGAGCATAGTCGTGCTGCATGTAGAACGCTTCGGCCACTCGCGAGAGACTCTCGCCACCCTCGCTCCACTCTGCAACTCTTAGAAACGCTTTGCTTGCGGCGACGTAATTCCCCAGTTCGTATTGCAGACCACCAATGCTCGCGAGGGTATTTGCAATCTCGTTTCGATCGCCCGCAGCCTCGAATTCTTTTAGTGCCTCTTCGAACGTCTTGAGAGCATCTGTTGGTTTGTGCTGGGCCTGGTAAGTAAGTGCGAGCCCGAAGCGGCACCGGCCAACCTCCAGACGGTTGCCCAACGATTTAAAGAGTTCTTCAGCCTTCCGGTAATGCTCGGCGGCGAGATCATAATGGCCCTGGAAGTAATAAACGCTGCCGATGTTCAGCCACGCCGTCGCACGACCTTCCTTGTCGCCGATCTGTTCGGAAATTTTTTCTACGAGCTGGTAAATTTCCAGCGCTTGCGCATACTGCGTCGTGGCAAAGCGCAGGTTGCCGTGCTGAACCAACTCTTTCCGCAACTCAACCGTGAGTAACTCCGGATGCGCCGCCACCATCCCCTCACGTTTCTCAGCTCGTGCTTGCACCAACTCAAGCGCAAACCTCTCCACCTCATCGGGTGGTCCAATCGCCTGCTGCGCCACGCAACCACCAGCCGCGGCTATAATGAGCACGAAAGCCAGCCGCAAAAAGGTACAAAAAGCACAAATGAATTGAGGTACAGGCGGGCTGCCTTTCGTAACCACTTTTTGCGCATTTTGTGACTTTTTGTGGCGCATTTCTGTGCCTTTTGTGGGCAATTTAAAGGCCGACGAGGTTTAACTCGATCTTTGTGTATCCCTGCTCGATGGCCCAGAGATCGAGGGCGGCGGTGGCGACGTCGTCGATCAGTGGCACTGCGAGGCCCAGCGTCGTCAGGTCAACACCCTTGATGTATCGCTTGCAGGTGTCGCAGGTCTCGATTCTAACGTGCTTGTATTCGCTGGTTTGAAAATAGCCGAGCTGCGCAGGTCGCTCTTCGCCACATGAGGCGCAGACGATGCGTCTGAATTCCCAGGACGACAAGCATGTCGCACACAGCAAGTGACGGTTGCCACTCTCCGAACTGGACTCAGCGACTTTCAGAAAACTGACTTGAGGCTTACCCAGGCAAAATGGACATTGATTCTCACCACGCGGCAACAAGGGTGACAAACCCGACTCGGCAAGCCGTTGTGCGTAAGGCTGAAAGAGCGCTTTGGCAAAGAACTGTTTGTCGGAGCGCTCGCGCCAGTAGCCGAGGAGCAGTTGATCAACTATCTCAGATGAAGAAGAACTTAAGTCAACCGCCTGTTGGGCGAGGGTGGCTGGTCCTGACGATTTTACTACTTCAATTAAAGCAGGCAGATGCTTTCTCAGTTCTCGAAGATCGTCAGAAAAAGATCCGGTGACTTCACTTAATGAATCGTAGATCTGCTTTTGCGTTTGAAGCAGTCTTGCGTAGAACGTCAACAGATCTTTTGTGGCTGGAGAAGTCTCCGAGAGCTGGACGCAACGAGCAATCCTCGCATCCCAATCATTTTTAGCCCCAAATAACACGGATTTTTACGAATGCGTTGCAGACGTACGCGAGTGCTTGATGTGGCGCCAGATCCACCATGCCACAAAAAGTACAACGGCGATGCCGATAAGGAAATCAAAGCGGTGGAACCAAGTCTTCAGCGTGTCGTCCTTGTCCCACTGCTCGCCCAGCTTCTGGCCCACATACGCCAGCCCCAGACACCACGGCAGCGATCCTGCAAACGTGTAGATCACAAAACGTGTGAGATTCATTCGCGCCACACCCGCCGGAAACGCGATGAACGTGCGAATCGCGGGCAACAAACGACTCACGAACACGATGATCTCACCGTACTTCGCAAACCAGCGATCAGCGATATCCAGATC
>DASUYO010000415.1:0-7970 GCA_036377375.1 Pyrinomonadaceae bacterium | reverse complement strand
TAATTTTCGCTTCGGTCCAGTATGTGCACACTCAACGAGCGATGCCGGTGGGATTGCTCCGTTACTTGCTCCGAACAATCCCGTGGGCTTGCAGTTCCCCCCTAAGAACGAATAGCAATCGTCTCGCATAGGAGACTCTTCGCCCCCCAGAAAGACAAAGTATAATTTTGACTTAATTATTGCCTGGATCGTCAACGTGTTAATAGCCCTCAAAGAGAATATTCGTGCCCGACCAAATCAAACCGGTGAACGCGCTATCTGTCCAATTTGTCAAGGAGAGGTGATTTCAAAATGTGGTGAAATCAATGTGTGGCACTGGGCTCACCGAGCGGCCCTTGGGTGTGACTCGTGGATGGAGAATGAATCTGAATGGCACACCGAATGGAAAGCTTTAGTTCCTGAGGACTGGATCGAAATTGTAATTGAAAAGGATGGACGACGACGCTTGGCCGACATTCGATTGCCGAACGGACGCATTGTTAAATTGCAGCATGGACCACTCTCGCCCGAGCAAATTCGGGAATACGAACAGTTCTTCGGAAATATGGTGTGGATTTTCGACGTAAGAGAAACAACTGAGACTTCTGATTCCTTTGATGCACCGAGACTCGATTTCCGAAAGAAAGAAATGTCAGCTTTTGCCAAAGCTCGGGCGGGAGTGAAGGAGACACCTGTTAATTACAGAACCTTCCGATGGAAACATCCAAGAAAGCACATTGGTTTCGCAAAGAAACTCCGTCTGCTTGATATTGGCAATGAAAGAGTGTTTAAGCTGGAAAAACTCTATTCTGACCCTCCCGCCGGTGGTTTTGGTTTTATGTTTAGAATAGAGAACATCATCGCATGGTTTCATAAGCAGATCTGACCATAACAAGAGTTTTTCTAAGCGGCAGCGGCATCTTCCTTACGTAGAATAATGCGATAAACTACATCGCACTAGATAATCCTGATGTCGCTCCTACGGAGCGAGTTCGGTTATTTTGTCGTGCTATAAATGTGTCGCTCCTCCGGAGCGAAGCCGAGCGCGGATTTGTTCGACTTGAGAAAAAGTTGTGACAACGCCGCCGCAACTAAAGTAGACTAAACGAGTGTTAACAGCCAGACTCGCTGGCGCTGCAACCTGTTAACAAATTTCGAACTTCCCTTCAGACGGTCCTCATGTCTCCCACTGAAATCAGACTACGTCCGGTCAACAGATTACGCGCCGTTTTGGTAGCGTTCGCGGCGCTCGTCGCGCTCTATCTTTATCTCGGTTATTTGCCCCTCATCTACTGGATTCTCGGTGGAATGATCGCCTTTTACCTTCTGGTCGGCGCATTCCGCAAGCCCACTACCGATCCTGTCATCATCCTTAATGAGAAAGGGCTCTTCGACCGGCGACTCAAGGTCGGTGTCATCCAATGGGATGATATTCGCCGTATTAAGTCGTACTCGATTTCAGGTGCGGAGTTCATTTTTCTTGAACTTCGGAACGTGAAAACCTATCAATCCCGCAGACCTCTGTGGCTCAGACTGCTCGCCCAAGGACAGCGTGCCATCGGCACGAGTCCGATAGCTATTGCGACCAACAATCTCGACGTCGATCACGACACCTTGTTTCATAAGATCCACGAAGGTTGTGGTGGCACCGCGCCAACCATACGGACTGTTGAAATTGAGTAAGGAGCTCCGATGATCTTCTATTCAGGTCTTGGTTATCTTGTCATCGTCTTGTTTGTTGCGCCTCTGGTTGTGATCGGAGGGCTACTTTACAAAGGCTTCGGAATTGACGTGTTAGCAGCACAGTCGTGGTTGCCACTTCACTCACTGATGGTGTTGGGAGCGGTACTGGTTTTCGTTGTCGGTTGGCTTGCAAACCGGAAGATGGTTGAAGACATCACGTATGAAAAGTCGGGTCCGGTTACAATATTGAAGCCATGGCATACACTCTACTGGGTGCGGATGGAGTATTGGGGACCGATCGCACTCATTTTCTACTTCGTCTTCGCTGCTATTCGTTACTTCAAATAAATCTTCAACACCGCGATACGGTATAATCCAAATTCATTGCCCCCTGGTTCGCAAATCATTCACTTCGCTGTCTACTGGTTCGAGGTCAATAGAACACCTGTTTCCAACACATTCTCGGCGTTCATCTTTAGCAAATCGCTTGGTAACGCTGCAGAAGCATGTGGATTAGGAATCAATTGCCACAACCATCCCGCCTTTGCGCGATGAATTAATGACCGGAAAGTCATCACTCCTGACACGGACTTCCATAGGTCAAAGAATTTTGGTAGTTCCCTTTTGAAGGTGCTAAACGCTCCCGGCAATTCACTGACGTCAATCGCAATTAAGAAAGCATTCACGACTCCCCCTTGTGGATTTTCTGCCTTGTTCTGAACGGGATTGACATAGGCATTCACCGGAACTCCGTAAGTAATTCGAACTTGGGGCGGCGCCACCGTGGCGTTCGGACCCGCAACGGTTCCATAAAATATGAAGGGTGCTACTGTGTCAGTCGGCCACCATTTCGGAAGCTCATCTCTCTGGCCAGCCGTTAATAATGTGTAGGGCTCTCGATCCGACACCTTTGCTGAAACATGCCACTCACCAGTCTTTTCTGAGGAAAGTCCCGGCTTAAGTTCATAGGCTTCCTTCATAAGGCGAGATAACTCTTCTGGAGAAGGGTTAATATAGTGCACGATCAAATCCCAAGTTCGAGCCCTGTTCTGGTTGTGAAGCTGCTCCGCAATCCTTTTGGCAATTTGCTGCCTCTCGATATGAGTAGGCTTTGCTCTAGCAGAGGTGACTTCAAGATCCACAGTCTTTCCATCTGACCACGAGACAATGAAATCCGGCGTCTTGTCAGTCTTCTCTTTTACCTTTTCCAGTGAAGTTGCTCCCAAGGCAATGCAGAGAGCCGCAGCGTCAATCTCAGCCACATCACTCGGAGCAGGATCTTCACCGCGCCCGATCGCTCGGCCTAGTTTCCGCCGAACTGGGTCGAGCGTATCAACCGTAGCAACAAACGACAGCGACACACCCAGTTGAATGAGCGGGAGAGCCTCCATAAACGAGACGTGCTTAGGCTGCCATTGGTCCATTTCAGGCAGTGCGGCAAAAGACTCGATTGCCGTTCTGACAATCGGTTTTGCATCTGTTGGCAATACCGGAAGAAGTGTCTCGTAGATATCTGCCATCTCACAGGTTCTGCAAGAACCGAAAGCCCGGTTGGACCAGGGCTCTCAAGATTGGCGCGAGGCATTCAGCCGCAACTGTTACTGTCCTCACCTCAGCAACCGATCGCCTGTTGGTACAATTGTAATCACCCTGAGCTTAGCGTCAAATCAGAACCTCTTTGAAATTTACTTCTTAGCTGTCGACTTCCTTGCCGTGAGCCAGAAAAAGAAATAGACTCCTCTCCGCTTTACCCTCGTTGAACTCCTCAGCCTCGCCGAAAGGATGGATCGCCTCAATGTACATGGCGGTTGGATCAGACGGAATGCAATATGGTCCTGTAGATGCTCACACTCTTCAGAGCTGGGCAAGTACCGGAAGAATAAGCGCAAACACACAGATAACCAACATGGAAACAGGTGAGCGGACGACTGCGGCTCAACTGCCTTTTTTACAATCTACCGTTACAGCGGCTCCGGCAGCGCAACCACCATACATAGCCATCGCTAACCAACTACCAGGCATGATCCAGGTTCCGGCTGGCACGCACTCCGTGGGAACGACGGTGATTCTGGCGTTGTTAATAACGGGTCTTGGACAGGTATACAACAAGCAGGCCATGAAAGGATTGCTCATTTTAGTTGCTTCAGTAATCCTTGCTGCATTCACCTGCGGAGCCTCAATTCTTTTGACGCATCCGTTTGCCTTTATTGATGCTCTTATGATTGCGCAACGCCTTATCGGGGTGAACCGGTTCGCGAATGGCAATGTTTTTAATGCTAAATGGGCATCTGCCTCGACCTCATATGAAATCTGAATCAAACGATTTATTTCAGAAAAATGACGGCTCCTCTGAGCAACGGGCCTACTCGTTGCACAATACCATCAAGAATCATGCAGGCGATATCCACAACGCCACGGTTGCCGGCGATAACGTGCTTGCGCTCTGGCTAACGGGGCTGGGTACCATTCAAAATCCCACCAGCTCACCTATGACAAGTTCGCCGATCGAGTGCGTGATACCGCAAAGCTATCGACTGACCTGCAGGACACACGCACGTTCCCTCGCAAGCACAATGACGACTGAAGCATTCAGAGTTAGTAATCATGCCACCCTTGCCATTCGACAAGTGCTACTTTAGTGTCACTCTATGCGAACTGAACTCGTTACCACACTGAAGCGTCAAGCCACAGAGATCCTGAACCAGCTCGAGAAAGATCGAGAGCCGATCCTGATTACGCAGCATGGCGTTCCATCAGCATATCTCGTCGATGTTGAAACCTTCGAGACCTTACAGCGTCGTATGACATTGCTCGAAGGCATTGCTCGCGGGGAAAACGCAATTGAAGAAGGTCGGTCACTCACTCATAAGGAGGCAAAGCAACGGATGTGGAGATGGCTCAAGTAATATGGACCGAACCAGCACTCAACGATCTTGACGCAATTGCAGACTACATTGCAGTAGGCAATCCCGACTTCGTGCTGGCTGCACTTCGCTACTATAAATAAACCTCCGGTATAATCCGCCGCATCCTCCGTTTTCCGGGAAGCCCAGACGAAGGATCAAACTGCCAACATTGACATTATCCACAGCGAGGCCGTTAGCTCTGATCTTCAGCGGGCCAATCGTCGCCGTTCTTGTGACTGGACCAATCTGTAATCCGAAATGCTATGAGGAACTGCCGAACGAACTCGTCTTGTCGGGTTTTGCGGAATCACTACATGAACCAGTGTCAGGCGCGCGGTTGGTTTTGACTGAGCTCGTCTTGAAAATTCTGCGTCCCGCGTGAAGCAAAGATCGTAATTGGTCGCTGCAAGTTCATAAAGTGCTCCGTTGTCGATTCCCTGCAGTTGCAGCGACTTGACCGATTCCACGTCGTGACCTTCTGCTGTGAGGGCGGCCAGCAACTTTCGAGGCATGTTTTCGTCGAGAAGAATTCTCACGCCGCTGCCGATTCCTTCTCGTGCGCGAGTTCACGCAGGGCGCCCTGCACGGCGCGGTCGGTCAAGGTCGGATAAGCGTCAACGATCTCAGCGACGCTCATTCCACTGGCTAGGCATTCGAGCAGAAAGGCCACTGAGATGCGTGTTCCTTGCACGCGCGGTTTGCCGCCGAGATGATCTTTGTCTGAAACAATCCACCTTTTGTCGCTCATGGTTTTTTCTCGCTATGAAAGTCAGCCTGCACTGGTTGCAGCGGATCTTTTGTGTGCCAGTTGTGCGCGCCAACTCAACCAAATTTCAAACTATACTTAAGGGCGCACAGGCATTATAGATTAAGCAGCAAAGCCTATAAAGTTTCACTAATCAGGACAGCCCAAAGAAAGCGCTTCGCTACTATAGATAAACCTCCGGTATAATCCGCATCGCCCCCTGGTTTCCCGGAAGCCCAGACGAAGGATCACAATGACTACCAACACGGGAGAACAACGCCCAAAGCTTGCGATTATCGGTATTCGTTACGATGAGAATTCATCGTTCACTAAGGGTGCGGCTGATGCGCCGCCGCAGATTCGTGCAGCACTGCGGTCGGATGCGTGGAATTTGACGAGTGAAAATGGAACGGACCTTTCCGGCGATTCGATCTTCTTCGACGCGGGCGACATCGAGCCGGTCGCCGGTAGTGAGATGTCTGCATTGATCGAAAGCTCGGTGTACACGTTAATTGCAGACGGGTTGATGCCGATTTCGCTCGGCGGCGACCACTCGATCACACATCCGATCGTGAGGGCGTTCACGCGTAAGTACAAAGACTTAAGCATTCTTCATTTCGACGCGCATCCCGACATTTATGACAGCTACCAGGGCAATCGTAATTCTCACGCCTCGCCATTCGCACGCATCATGGAAGAGAAGTTGGCGAGACGATTGGTGCAGGTCGGGATTAGAACGATTACCGCGGATCAGCGCGAGCAGGTGAGAAGGTTTGGAGTTGAATCGATCGAGATGCGCAATCTGATTGGTCATCTCCAGCTTGAGTTCGATTCGCCGGTTTACATCTCGTTCGATGTGGACGCACTCGATCCGGCATTTGCGCCCGGTGTGTCACATCGTGAGCCCGGAGGTTTGACGACGCGACAGGCGATTGATCTGATTCAGCGGTTGAAGGGGAAAGTGGTGGGTGCGGATATTGTTGAGTTCAATCCGCGGATGGATCCGCTGCATGTCACGGGCACAGTTTGCGCGAAACTCCTGAAAGAGATCGCCGCGAAGATGCTTGAATAGGACCATAAAGAGGCACAAAGAAATAGTTCAGAGTTCAAGCTTTAGCTTGCGATCCTGGGAAATCGAGCAAGCAAGCTAAAGCTTGAACTCTGAACTCCATTACTTCCTCTCTGAGATCGGAACGTAGTCGCGCGTTCTGTGGCCCAGGTAGATCTGGCGCGGCCGTGCGATCTTTTGATCGGGGTCTTCGAGCAGTTCCACCCACTGGGCCAGCCATCCCGACGTCCTCGGGATCGCAAACATCACCGGAAACATGTCGACGGGAAAAAGCATCGCCTGGTAAATGATGCCCGAGTAGAAGTCGACGTTTGGATAGAGACGACGCTTCACAAAATACTCATCTTCCAATGCAATTCGCTCGAGCTCCAGCGCGATGTCCAATAACGGATCTTTCCCGGTGACTTCGAACACTTCATACGCCACCTGCTTGATGATGCGTGCGCGCGGATCGTAATTCTTGTAAACACGATGACCGAAGCCCATCAAACGAAACTCGCCGGCCTTCACGCGCTTGATGTAATCGGGCACGTTCGCGACTGAGCCAATCTCCTTCAACATCCGCAACACCATCTCGTTTGCGCCGCCATGCAGTGGTCCATACAGTGCCGCAGCCGCGCCCGCCAGCGACGAAAAGGGATCCGTGTGCGCACTGCCAATGCTTCGCATCGCATTAGTGCTGCAATTCTGTTCGTGATCGGCGTGCAGTATGTACAGCACCGTCAGCGCTCTTTCGAGCACTGGATTCGGCTTGTACTTCAGCTCCGTCGTCTTGAACATCATGTTAAGAAAATTGCCTTCGTAACTCAGATCATTATCAGGATACGAATACTGCATTCCAATGCGATGACGGAACGCGAACGCCGCAATCGTCGGCACCTTCGCAATCAGGCGATAGATCTGTTTCCAGCGACACTCGACGTCGAAGATTTGTTTTGCATCCGGATAGAAAGTGGAGAGTGCACCAAGCGTCGCTTCGAACATTCCCATCGGATGTGCGTTGTAGTGGAAACCGTCCATCACCTTCTTGATGTTTTCGTTGATGAAGGTGTGATAGGTGATGTTTCTGGTCCACTCAGCAAGCTGCGAGGCCGTCGGCAGCTCGCCGTTCAGCAGCAGGTAAGCGACTTCGAGATAAGTGCTCTTCTCCGCAAGCTGATCGATGGGATAGCCGCGATACTCGAGGATTCCTTTATCGCCGTCGATGAAAGTGATGCGGCTCTTGCACGACGCGGTATTCATGAACGCCGGATCGTAAGTCATCAGACCGAAGTCGTCGTCAGAAACTTTGATCTGACGAAGGTCCATAGCTTTGATCGTGCCGTCCTGAATTGGTAATTGGTACTGTTTGCCGGTGCGGTTGTCGGTGATTGTTAGCGTGTCTTCAGTCATGAAGATATTTTGCCACAGATAAAAACGGATAACACGGATCTGATCCGTGCTATCCGTGTCATCTGTGGCAAAAATTAATCGTGGTTCTTCCGGGCTGCCTTGATCTCAGCATCCGCCTGCTTGCGAGCTTGTTTTGCTTCGTCGCTGCTCAGGCCGAGATCCTGCAACGTCTGGCCCAGGCTTCTGCCTGACGCAA
>DASUYO010000414.1:0-4696 GCA_036377375.1 Pyrinomonadaceae bacterium | reverse complement strand
GCCGCGAGGGCAATTGCTCCCGGCGAACAACGCGTTGGACCAGTTAGGCATCAGCGGCTGGTCGCGTGGTCGCGATTGGCGCGCCACCGGATTTTTTAATCATTGGGTCACGTATGCTGAAGTGCTGCAACTCATCGCGTCGCTGGCTCTCGGGATCTTTCTGGCGCTCATGCCCAAGCGAAGCCTGACGGGAGTACTGTTAATCCTTGCCGTGATCGGGCTGGTCTTCGCGCTGGGAATGACAGTCACACGCGCATCATGGATTGGTTTCGCAGTTTCGGTTGTCGCAATGTTGTTATTGACTTCGTCACGTCGCACGATCCTGATCGTTGGCGCGTGCGCGATACCGCTCGTGTTGGCAAGCGTCTTCCTGTTACAGCAGAGACGCAGCATCGGCTTCATCGACAAGCAGGATCAATCGACGAGCTGGAGGGAAATGGTTTGGAGGGAAGGATTTCAACTGCTCATCAGCAAGCCACGGCATCTCGTGTTTGGCGTCGGAATCGATTCGATCAAAGGCCACTGGCGCGAATGGGGTTTGTTTGATAACGGCCGGCAACCAATGGGCCACATGCACTCAAACCTTTTGCAGATTGCACTGGAGCGAGGCGTGCCGGCGCTGGTTGTTTGGCTGATCTTGATTGGCGTTTACGTTCGCATGCTCTGGCGCATTGTTCGTGGTGAGGTTGACAATTTTTCCCGCGGGTTGGCGGTCGGAGCGTTAGGCGGCGCGCTTGGTTTCTTTACGAGTGGATTGGTCCATTACAACTGGGGCGACTCCGAAGTAGTCACCGTCTTCTACTTCATTATGGGTTTGTGTCTGGTGGTCCAACGAGCGACGGATTCACGCGTCGGCGGCTAAAGGATGCTGGTAACGTTCGATGTCATCACCGTCGTACGATCCTTTGTGAGAACAGCGCGAACATTCTACGACGTAAGTGGCTTTGATCTTTGCCTGGCCGTGCGAGAGATCGGGGAAGAGAATCTCTTTTTCCTTGCAGTGTTCGCAGGTGAACATGAAATACCATTGGCCGGGAATAAGCGTGCGCATGCTTTTCGGTCCTCAATTCTAATTCGCTAATGGGCGAGAGGAACGGGGCGTAAAATGGTGGCTGTTCTTATAAGGCGAGACGGTATTCGCCGTCAAGGAAAATAGGACCATCTGCACGGGCGGCCACGGAGGGTCGCCCCTACACTTGTAACCAATCACACAACATCCTGGATTGCGCCTGATGAGCAACAACTGTAGGGCGGCCCTCCGTGGCGGCCCGTTCCTATTTTCTGGCGGATCCTCCGACCGACACGATCCGCTGGATCAGCTTCGGGTCGTCTGGCAGTAGCCCTGATTTCGGCAGCCGCGGCGTCAGTGTGATCCAATTTCTGTCGATCGCAAACACGCGCCGAAACAGCGGCAACGACTCATCAACACGTCCCATGTTTACGAGCGCTACTGCATGCCAGTAGATCATCTCCACACTATTCGGCACCAGCTTCTCTGCCGCTCCATATTCACGCAGCGCACCTTCGTTGTCTTTCTTCTCGACTGCCAAATCACCGGCGTTCATGTGATTGTAGGCGCGTTGCAATCGCACCAAACGGCGAAGCTCAAGTAATGGTTGCGGACTGTCGTCGACACGTAAATCAAAGATACGATCCTTCCACGCCTGGCCTGTCGGTTTTCCAGTGACAACGATTATTGCCGCTGACTGACGACCACGAATGTCGCCACCTGCGGCCTGTGCCGCATCGAGCGCGGCCAACATGCGTTCGGCGAGATCACCCTTCGCGCTCTCGAACGCGCGAGCCATAGCCGGCCAGACCTTATCGTTGAGCATCAAGTTGGCTTGAACGGAGAAGTTCTGCCCGACGATGTGCCCGGCCGCCTGAATATCATTCTTGCCAGTCCATGCATCCACACGTCCCTGCGCGTCGATCATCGCCACTTGCCTGACTTCTCTTCCTTCATCTTTCTCGAGCAGCTCCTTCAACGCGTCAGGCGCACTCTTGCCGGCGCGCATCAACTCGAGACCATTCTTACCGTAACTCGGATCGACAAACGACTGCGTCGCAACGGCACCCACTCCCGCTTCAGCCCAGGGCACAATTGGACCAACTGAAAACCAGTGCGACTGCACTGCAACACCTAATTCGCCCGTGGCAGAGTCGCGCGCGACAATCGAAAAAGTGTGAACGGGCCGAATCGGTGGAGTATCAGACGCGAGGCCCGGTGTGTTCGGCTTCGCGAAAGCAAACGCGACCAATATCAGACAGACGACTACTATGCGCATTTTCGACACCTCATTTACGAGACAAACGGATAGAACGGCGTGTTACGAAAGATCCAAAACGCGAGCACGATTACAAACAAGGCGTAAATGTAACGCGCAGGCAACACGTTCTGCCGCGGCACGCCACCGCGCATCACTATGACGCTGTAACGAAGAAAGGCAAACAACATGAATGGAATTGCCAGGAGGAAAAGTGGATTGAGCATGAAAGCAGTTGCGAAGTGGCCATGAAGAATCTGGTGCGCGGCGCGAGTCGAGCCACAACCCGGACAAGTGAAGCCGGTGCAGAGCCGAAACAGGCAGACTGGGAAGAAGCCGGTCTTGCCCGGCTCAAACACATACAAATACGCCGCTCCGGCCAACAACAATGACCAGATCGCGATGACTGTCGAGCGCCGGTAAATGAGATCAGAATCCATAAAGTAATTAGCCGCAGATAAACGCAGATCTGCGCCGATCTGCGTTTATCTGCGGCCAAGGAGATGTGGCTAGAACCAGCCCTTCTTGTTCTGTATGTAGGTCCTCACAAACTCTTCGTCAGATTTGGTGAGGTAAATGATCCCCTCGATGATGCTGATAATGCTTGTGAGTCCACAGCTCACCACACCGAGAACCAATTGGATGATGCCTTCCGTGGTGTAACCCAGAATGAACTTGTGCACGCCAAGCCAACCGACGAGAATCGCGCATATTCCCGCAGTGATTTTCTTGTCGGCTCCCATTGCTTTCCAATCAGTCATAGCTCCGGGATTGACCGCTTGCATGGGCTGGTATCCGCTGCCGGCTACTGGCGTGAGTGGCGCCTGACAATTCGTACAATACTGCGCCGTATCGTCGTTAATGGCGCCGCATTTTGTGCAGTATCTGCTCATCTTGTGACATCTCCCAACAGGCTCGCCGCACCAGCCCATGCTCAGGCTGGGTGGCGCGGATCGTACAACTGAGTTGCGGTGTTAGAAGTTCCTACTACTGCTTCCGGCCAGGCCCATTCCCACACCCATGATCACAACGAACAGCACGTAGCAAATGATTCCGAGTAGTCCCAATCCGATCGCAATGAAGCTGAACATCTTCGCCTTCTTCGATGAATCGAGCGCACCTCCGGTATCACCGGCAGCAACTTTGCCATTAACCTGGGCGGCAAAGATCACGGCAACGACCCCCAGCGGTAAGCAACAGAATATAGAAATGATTGCCGGGATCAAGTAATTTGGAACACTGGCAGCAGGCGTGCCCGAAGCGGGCGGGGGAGTCCATTCTTGAGACATTCAGTTTCTCCTGAGACTAATTTTTGAAAGATTCCGGGATAGATTAATTCAAGCTTACGCCGCGTATCCACCTGGTCCGCCTGCCGGATTATATGGAGGCGGTGGTGGCGGCCCGGCTTTACGCTTTTCGAAAATCGGAACACCCAGCAGCCCACCGATTATTGTGAAAACGAAGATCAGCGCACCGAAGACAAGAGCATTAATAATAATCGGGCCAATCGAGTTGCCGGCCGCTTCAAACTGCGTGCGCATTACCTCGGCCTGACGTGGGTCGAGCCGCTCGACCAGCGCAATGATCATGTTTCTCATTGTCGGTCCCATCGCCATGGCAATGGGTATCCCCACAATGACGTAGATGATGGCGCCCACCAGTCCGGCTATTGCACCCAGGATCGCTCCATCACCCGCACTGGCGGGTGTCGGTGAGCTCCTGACGTACAGGTTCGTGGCCAGCATGCCGCCCAGGATGGCCCAAAGACAGCAACAAATGTTTACAGCGCTGACGAACGGTATGACGGACAGTATGCCTAAAACGACTCCGCCAATCAGGGCAGGCTTAAGTTTATTATTCATAGAACTTGTACTCGTCCACTGTTGAAAGTTGGATCAACTCAAGTCTAGAGCGTTGGATTGTCAGGGGTGGCCGAAAACGCCTTGAATAACTAACAAAGCGGGCGGGGATTGTCAATAAAATTGAGCCAGCCACAAAGAGGCACAAAAAGCACCAAATGATTTCTGCTGCTGATTATGTGCCTTTTGTGCTTCTTTGTGGCGGATCTCTTTAGTGGCCTACTTCGATGCGATCGCCAGGCTGAAGTTTGGGGTCTTCGACCGCTCCCGACTTGATCTGCTTAATGCTATAGCGCTTTGTCACGAGCCGGCCATCCGTGCCCTCGCGTGAGACCTCGACGCGGTTGTCCTGTCGAGCAGTACCGCCGGCGGCCAGAATAGCCTGGAGCAGTGTAATTCCAGGCTGGAATGATTTCTGGCCCGGGTAATTGATGCGCCCCGCGATGTAGTAGAACTCCTGTGGACGGCTGGTTACCGTGATTACGTCGCCCGATTGAACAGTTAGATTGAGCGTCGCCGGATTACTTAAGTCGTGAGGTTGTCCCGGATCCCCGCCGCGCATGATGATTA
>DASUYO010000413.1:0-15772 GCA_036377375.1 Pyrinomonadaceae bacterium | reverse complement strand
GCAGTCGCGTCGCCGATCTCTCGATAGAGTTGTGTTGAATGACGCAGGTCGGTGAAGAGCACCGTTAGAGTTCCCACTGAGATTTGTTCACCGGGTCGCAGCGCTTCAGTCGCAAACAGGTCGCGGAACATTTGCAGTGCCGTCACTTCAGCCGCTGTTGTCGCCTGATCGCTCCACTCCAGTCGCTCCAGGATCACGAGTTGCTCGGCGTCGGTCTCATTCTTCAAAGCCAGTGAAAACTTTTCCCGGACGTGCAATGCTTCGCGGCTCCAACCGTTATTCGAGACTGTCACCTGAGCAGAAGTCTCGCCTTCCGGAGAAACCGTCAGATCCTGGGATCCCTGTAACTCGAGTGCGCGGAGTCGATAGTTGCCGGACTCGAGCGGCAGATTCAGCTCGCGCTTATCTCCAGCAGACAAGAGTTGCTGTGCGACCACATGCGGTGTCCAGTGCGGACTGCCAACACAATACGACTGCATGTCGACACGCCTGACTGCCGGGTTTGGACGAAATGTCAATTCCACATAACGATCGAAATTGACTGTGAAATCGATCTGGCAGGTCTCGCAGTGAACGTCAGTCTTGATGTCTTTTAAAGAGTGCCCACTCTCCTGCGGGCCACGGCACAACGGGCAAAGCAGATCCCATTGAAAATCGAGCAGTCCGATTCTCGTTGCGCGCAGACAAACCTCCAGCACGAGACGGCGCGGCTCATGCCAGTCGTCAGCGAGTTTGTACGCGCGAATGCGCGAAACTGCGAGGTCATCACCGTGCTCGAGAAAGTCAGTTAAACGTTCTGCAATAGCACGCTTTTCATCAGACGATTCAGTCGCTTCAATATCCGCGATCAGTTTTTCTTTGAGCGAGGCGAGTCGTTGCAGGTCGAAGATCGATTGCGAGTCGCTGCTCGGCTCTGCGTGCTTATTCGACGCGGCCATCTCATCGTACTTTCGAATGGCGGCTCGAAGTCTGGGACCGATGACGAGGTCGAGTTGTAGTGGGATCGCGATTGTGCCGAGAGCGTTGCGAGGCGTGGCCCACAACTCGTAGATCATGTGGGTGCCGCCGTCAGGCTTTGACGTCAACTGAGAGAGAACTTTCAAACGGGCCATCGGCCCTTTGCTGTAGATGCGCTCGACTCCGAAACGCGAGGGACGAATCCACTCAAACGGCTGCTCTTCCCATTCCACCGGCAAGCCGTAGATCGAAAGCCGTATTTTACGCCGCGCATTTCGAAGCCGCTTCTTGCCGTTTTCGAGTTCAATTCTGGGAACACCCGTGTCGCGGTTGAAGCGGTTCGTATCTGCAACGAAGGGCCAGAGGCTTTCGGGACTCGATTTGAGATCAAACTCCCAACGTTTGTGATACTCACGAAGAGACATTCACTGATTAGACTTCCTTGTATTCGGAGTCTACATCTTCATGCGACAGAGCGACGCGATAGTTTTTCGACTGTAGCTGTTTCGTGATCAGCAAATCATCTTTCGTCTTGAGGAGATCTGCGCGACTGTAAACAGACAGTTCGAAGTTGTACCCGTGAGTGATCGCGTCCTTCGGACAGGCCTCGACGCAGTAACCGCAGAAGATGCAACGTCCGTAATCGATGTTGTAGACGGCAGCATAACGTTCATCGACACCGATTCGCTGCTCAGGTGGCCGCGGGTCATCGGCTGCAACGATGTAGATGCACTCCGACGGACACGCCGCCGCACACAGATAACAGGCCACACACTTCTCCCGGCCAAGCTCGTCGACGTGCAAAAGGTGCTGACCGCGATAACGCGGCTGCATCGTTACCGGCTCGTCGGGATACTGGACAGTCTGCTTACGTTTGGGAATGTACGACAGAGTCACACCCATTCCCTGAATGATTGCTTTCGTCGATTCGATTACTTCACTGATGATTGACATGTTCTTATCCGTGTAATCCGTGTTATCCGTGGCTTAAATTAAAGTTCTGTTCCTGCGTCTCTTTCCTTCAACTGCGATCCAGTTGCCTGCCACCTGCCGTCGCGCCACACAAACTTATCTGTGAAATCAAAAACGCGATTGCCATCCTGAGTCGTGTACGTAATCGTTCCCGATAACGTGGCTCGATCTCCAGCCAACGATAGATGCAGATCGCTGAACTGCCATTTGTCGACTTGAGTATCGCGCTCGATCGTGCGAATGTAATCCGCTTTGCTTTGCAGCCCGCCTTCCTCACTTGCCTGGCCTGCATAATCGTCCGCCAGAATTCGATCGAGCTTCTTCTTGTCGGCGTTGAGGTTCGCGACTGTCCACTCGTTTTCGAGATCGGTCAGTTGTGCTAAGACTTGCTCGCGATCCGTCGGCGCCGGAGTTTCAACGTGTTCCGTTGAATTCGTATTCGCGTTGTTGTTTGCGTTCGTCTCCTCAGGCGAAGGCGCAATCACAACACGATTAGCATTGCTGTTCGCACGCTGATCATGTCCGGCACGCATCATGCGCGGCACCAGAATCATCGCCGCGATCGAGAGCGCCAGAATCCCGAGCAGGAACGCACCAATAATGCCGACAATCCATGGCCATGCGCGCCGGCGTTTTGCTTCACCGCCCGGCGGAACATACGAACGTGGCGGCTGGTAAGCCGTTGCGTTCCAATCGCCGTTTTCAGTGGTTCTCGGTCTTACAACAGTCTCGTCGTCTTCGGGTTCAACTGTGATCAGCGGTGTACCGTCGTCGATACAGAAACTGAGAGCAGGATCGGTGTACGTCCTGTTGCAGGTGGAACAGCGTTTCATCTCGAGATGAATTCTAAACCACTGCGAACAGATTTACCCAAAGGCGGCGCGCAGGATCATCCAGAGAAGGAACATTGCGTAGAAAGCTATGGTGATCGCGCCGATGATCACGCCTGCGGTCGCAAACGGTTTTCCGCCGTATTTATCGGGCGACTTCTTGATTTGCGACAGCGCCGTTATGCCGAGAACCAGCGCGACGATGCCCGGAATCGGACCGAAACAGCCTGCGAGCACTATCCCGGCAATGCCTGTCATCATTGATGCCAACGCCAATCCCTGGCTCGGCTGAGTCCTGAGCGGAAATGGAGAAGGTGGCGGTGGAGGCTGCCATGGACCGGGGCCCATCGGCGGCCGTTCGTCAGGCGCTACCCAGGCGCCGGGGAGCGGTGGCTCTTTCGGGAGCCATTGAGTTTCCTGTTCGTCCGGCGTCTCAACCTCTGGTCCACGAATGCGCGGGTTCCAGTTGGGATCTGCGGGCGGTGTTAATTCCTGAATGAGCGGCGTACCGTCGTCTGAACAAAAGCTCAGCCATGTTTCGGTATATTGTCTTTTACACTGAGGACAGTACTTCATCCCGGGCTCAAACTAGCTCCAAACGACTGAAGAAGTACGAGACTTCGATCTCTGCATTTTCATCTGAGTCGGAACCGTGCACGGCGTTCTCGCCGACCGAGCCGCCAAACTCTTTTCTGAGTGTGCCGGCATCAGCTTTCGCTGGATCGGTTGCGCCCATGAGCTCGCGCCACGCTTTGACAGCGCTCTCTTTTTCGAGTGCCATTACCACACATGGACCACTCGACATAAACTCAGTCAGCCCGGCGAAGAACGGTCGCTCGCGATGCACGTCGTAGAAACCTTCTGCTTGTCGTCTCGTCATGTGGATCAACTTTAGTCCACGTATCTGGAATCCGTTGTCGAGAATTCTTTGAATGATCGATCCCGTATGTCCCGCACGCACTGCGTCGGGTTTGATGATGCCGAATGTTAGGTTTGACATGTTTTACTTGGTATTTTGTTTTTGTGCCTTTTGTGCCTTTTTGTGGCTAATCTTTTTTGTGCTTTTTTGCGGCTAAAGTGCTTCCTTCATGGCTTTGCCAATATCAGCAGGTGACTTCACAACGTTAATACCCGCGTCTTCGAGTGCCTTCATCTTCTCTGCGGCAGTTCCTTTGCCACCAGCGATGATCGCGCCCGCATGGCCCATGCGTCTTCCCGGCGGCGCTGTCTGGCCGGCGATGAATGCGACGATTGGTTTCGTAACATTCTCTTTCGCAAATGCTGCCGCCTCTTCCTCGGCAGTGCCGCCAATCTCGCCGATCATCACGATGCCGATCGTCTCGTCGTCTGCTTCGAATAATCGCAGCGCATCGACGTGGCTGGTACCGACAATCGGATCGCCGCCGATGCCAATGGCGGACGATTGGCCCAGGCCGAGTGCGGTTAGTTGTCCGACAGCTTCGTACGTCAACGTGCCGGAACGAGAGACGACGCCGATGTTTCCTTCGCGATGAATGTGAGCGGGCATGATTCCGATTTTGCATTTGCCCGGAGAGATGATGCCCGGACAGTTTGGTCCAATCAGGCGAGTGGGCTTATCGCTGAGGTATTCCTTGACCTTCACCATATCGAGCGTTGGAATTCCTTCAGTAATACAAACGATCACGGGAATGCCCGCATCGGCCGCTTCCATCACCGCATCGGCCGCGAATGAAGGTGGGACATAGATCACAGAGGCATTCGCGCCCGCCTCTTTCACCGCCTCGGCTACCGTGTTGAAAACCGGAATTCCCTCGTGTGTGGTTCCACCTTTTCCCGGCGTCACACCACCGACGACATTCGTTCCATACTCAACCATCTGTTTCGTATGAAACGTTCCCTCTTTCCCGGTAATCCCCTGGACCACCAGTCGCGTAGATTTATCGACTAGAACGCTCAACGATGAATACTCCTTCTTCGAATCAGTTTATGCCACAAAAAGGCACAAAAGGCACAAGCAAGGAATTTTTGTTTTGCAACTTTTGTGCCTTTTTGTGGCTAATCAAGCTCGACGTGTTCGCCGTACTGCGGGACGTGGACGTTCCAGCCGTATCGATCCTTAATGTGGCCGGCCATAGCGTTTGCAGCTTCGGGTTCACCGTGAGTCAAGAAGGTTTGCCGCGGCGCACCTTCCATTCCTTCAAGCCAACGCAAAACTTCTTTCCAGTCTGCGTGCGCTGAGAAGCCGCCGATCTTTGCCACACGGCAACGGACCGGAATCCACTGTCCCAAAATTTTTACTTCGGATTCACCATCCAGTATGCGGCGCCCTGTTGTGCCTGCTGCCTGGTAACCGACGAAGACGATCGTCGCATCCGGATCGGGCACAAGACGCAACGCGTGATGCAGAACGCGTCCGCCAGTCATCATGCCTGACGCACTGATGATCACGCGGGCGCCCTTCGCGTCGTTGAGTCGCTTCGATTCCTCGCGTGATGAAGCAGTGACCATCGAATGAGTTCGCAGTGGATGTCTCTGTTTTCTGAGGATGCTGGCGTAATCTTCGTCCTGTTCTTCCGTGCGATTCGCGTATGCTGTTGTTGTTGCCGCAGCCATGGGCGAGTCGACCATCACCGGCAAAACCGGAATTGCCTTTTCGTCTTCCAACTCTCGAATCAAATAAACGATCTCCTGCGTGCGCCCGACGGCAAACGCCGGAATGAGCACTGGGGCCTGGCGCTGTGCGGCATCGTTGATGATTCGCGCGAGCGCCACTTTTGGATCCTCCGGATCGTGCAAGCGGTCGCCGTAAGTCGACTCAACAAGCAGGTAATCGCATGACGGTGGCGGCGTTGGATCGCGAATGATAGGTTGGTCGTAATGTCCTAGATCGCCGGAGAAAAGCACGCGGCGGCCTTGATGGTCTGCGCCGGCCTGGTCCAACTCGAGCAACACCAAACTGGATCCGAGAATATGGCCCGAAATTCTGAAGCTCGCGCGAATTCCCGGCGCGGGTTCAAACGTCTCGCCTGTATTCGGTAACGGCTTCACCAGTTCCAAAGCAGCAAACGCGTCCTTTTCTGTGTAGAGCGGAAGTGCCGGTTGGTGTTTGCTCAGATTGTGGCGATTGCGATAGTCGGCTTCTTCTTCCTGTAACCGGCCGGCATCGGGCAGCAGAATCTTTAGCAAGTCGCCCGTGCCGCGCGAGCAGTAGACTGGTCCTTCAAAACCATGCCGCACCAGTCGTGGCAAATAGCCGGTGTGATCGATATGTGCATGAGTAATGAGGACTGCGTTCAGCGAACGCGGATCAAATGGCGGCTCCTGCCAGTTGCGTTCGCGTAGTTCTTTCAGGCCCTGGAACAGTCCGCAGTCGACAAGGACTCGCGCGTTGCCTGTTGAAACAAGATACTTCGATCCGGTGACAGTCCCGACTCCACCCCAGAATTCAATGCTGGCCAATCAACGACTCCTTTCGGGTTCTTCGATAACCAAACCAAACAACAATGACCGGCACCAAAAGCGCAAGATTTCGAAGCGCGGTCTTGACGCCAAGCTGGCTGGCAATGATGCCGCCAAAGCAACCACATTCGAGTGGTTCACCATGCAATGCGTAAACGTAGTAAAGCGCGTACGACGCGAAGCCCATTAACAGTACAGCTGCAAGCACGGCGCCGATTCGCACCGTGCGCGGAGCAATCAGCAGAACCGCAGTGACAACTTCCGCGGCAATCACGACGATCGTCGCCGGCCAGGACCAACGCTGGTAATCAAATCCCGACGAACTCAACAGCTCGCCCATATTTTTGAGAAAGGCTCTGATGATCGCGAGCTTCGCAATCGCAGTAAACAGAAACAGCGCCGCCAGCCCATAGCGGCATATGCGCACTACCCAAATCCCTAATCCATGACTCACGCAGCCAATCTCACAACTTTCTCAGCCGCGTCTTTCATTCCATCAGCAACCGTGAAGTTCATCCCGGATTCGCGAATAACACGCTGACCTTCTTCGACGTTCGTTCCTTCGAGACGCACTACAACCGGAACCTTAATGCTCAGATTCCTCGCCGCTTCGACGACACCACGCGCAACCATATCGCAGCGCACGATCCCACCGAAGATATTGATCAAGACCGCCTTCACATTTTCATCTGCGAGCAGAATGCGAAATGCAGCTTCAACTCTCTCCTGCGAAGCACCACCACCGACATCAAGAAAGTTTGCAGGCTCGCCGCCGGCAAGCTTGATGATGTCCATGGTTGCCATCGCGAGGCCGGCGCCGTTCACCATGCACGCAATGTTGCCGTCGAGCTTGATGTAGTTGAGATCAAACTTGGAGGCTTCGATCTCGAGTGGCTCTTCTTCGTGAAGATCGCGCAAATCAAGAAACTCCTTGTGACGAAAGAGCGCGTTGTCGTCGAAGTTGATCTTCGCGTCGAGCGCGATTAGTCGATTGTCTTTCGTCAACAGAAATGGGTTGATCTCGACGAGCGAAGCATCCATCTGCTCGTACGCTGAATAAACCGATTGCATGAACTTCACTGCCTGGCCCACCAGCGCCGCGGGCAAGCCGAGTCCAAATGCGAGCTTTCGCGCCTGAAACGACTGAAAGCCGACGCCAGGATCGATCGTCTCTTTCTGGATCTTCTCAGGCGTCTTTGCTGCAACTTCCTCGATATCCATTCCACCTGCGGAAGAGGCCATGAACACTTGCCGGCCTGAAGCGCGGTCCAACACGATACCCAAGTAAAATTCTTTATCGATAGGCAAGCCTTCTTCAATCAGTAACACTCGAACTTCTCGTCCCTCAGGCCCAGTCTGGTGTGTAACGAGTTTCATGCCAAGCATCTGACGCGCGATCGCCTCTGCCTCATCAGCACTACGCGCCAGTTTCACGCCGCCGCCCTTCCCACGTCCGCCGGCATGAATCTGCGCTTTCACAACAACGACATCGCTGCCGAGTTCTTTTGCCGCGTGATACGCCTCTTCAGGCGAGCGAGCTACAATGCCACGCGGCATGGGCACACCGTATCTTCTTAATAGTTCTTTACCTTGGTACTCATGAATTTTCATGCAAACAGCCTCAGACAGGTTGGATCTCGGAACGCGCCGAGTGTAGCCGCGCGTTCGCGTGCATCGCAAGCAGAGATACAATTAGCCACCAAGAGGTACAAGAATATGAGTGAGGTTGTCGTTACTTCTTTAACAAACCTGCGCAACGAAGTGCGCTACGGCGCGGGACATTCATTCATCACCGATGAACCGATCGCAGCAGGCGGTGAAGACGCCGGGCCAGATCCGTATACGTTGTTGCTCGCGGCGCTTGGCAGTTGTATCTCGATGACTGTGAATCTGTATGCGCGACGAAAGGAGTGGCCGCTGGAGAATGTGACAGTTCGTTTAAGACAAAGCCGAATTCATTCGAAAGACTGTCAGGAGTGTGTGCAGAAGGAGGAGGGCTACATTCACCGCATTGAGCGTTCGGTGAGTTTCACTGGACCACTTTCGGAAGAGCAACGCGCACGACTCCAGGAGATCGCACACAAATGTCCGGTGCACAAAACACTCACCTCGGAAATCGTGATCGTCGACGCAAAGAATTAACAGGAACTTTTTTGCGCGACTGTGTGTCTAAAACTTATTTCAGAACCTTAAGAGGGGAGACGTGTATGAACGTCAACAAATTAGCCGGCGGATGTCTGATTCTTTTCGGGATTATCAATGTGCTGCATGAGATCGTAGTGCGATCGACCGGAAGAAGCACTCCAGGATTCGGCTATGCCTTTGTAACCGCGCTGCTCTTCACCCTGGGTGCGGTATTCTTTCTTCGCCGTAGTGCTCGTCACGTTGTGAAGTCTGAAAAAGCGAAAGGACCTTCAATCTTCAACGACTGAAAGTTCTCTGTTAGCCATCGTGTTCATTTCGAAGTGGACATTAAGTTGGGTTCCCGATCCCGGCAATGGCCACATTGAATCTGGTTTATTACAGTCAATTCTCAGGAGGAAATACCGGTCCTAGCATTGCGATCGTCTCGCTTGATGCTTCGTTTGAAAGCCTCAGCAGCCTGAGCGAATTGAGTATTTTCGTAAAACTTCATACCTGCTTCAAAATCCTCATCGTGAGCAGGAGTCTGTAGATGAACAAAGTCGCAGGGAATGAACGTGAATGTCAGTATTAACAAAAGAGTAATTATCATCTCGATCCTCAGACTGTTTAATGTCGCTTTGCCTCAAAAAAGATCATGTTGCTTTCTGAATTAGTATGAGGTTCCTGAGGACTCCGGAGCAACTTTTCCGTTAGAACAGACTTGAAAGTCATCGCGTTGACTTCCCAGGGAAGTTCCAATAGCATTGGCCTACCTCATCGACATGCCCAGCGAAACGAGTTCGCTAACTCGGACTCATAACCTCAAACCGCACTATCTCGAAAGGGGATTACACTCAGATGAAAAGCAACCGATGGCCAAGGACTCTGATCCTTGTGTGCGGGTTACTAGCCCTCATGTCTATGGTGCGCCCGGGCGTGCATAGTAAGAAATTCACACCAGTACAGGATCAGCATGAGCACTTAAAACAGACATTCATACCAGGTAAGGATTTGCTTGAAAAAAAAGGAGTGCCATTCGACCCAGACGTTTTATTGGATCCGGAGTGGCGTAGCAAACTCGATCACGTTCTTTCTCGAATGCCGGAAATGCAAGTTGAACGCAAGATGGGCAAAGAGCTGAAAGGGGTACAACTCGCTGACACACTTTACTTGCCTGAGAAAGTTGATCTAACTGGCGACACCGTGATTATTGCGAGGAAGCTCGTCCATGAGGGCAAAGATGTAGTTATTAAAGGGAACTACAATATCTATATCTTTCCTATTGAAGATTGGGGCGTTTTAGGCACGACCGTTGAACAAGCGAAGATAGCACAGGGTCTGGAGTTGCCACGATTGGTAGTGCAGGCCAGCTTTAGGAAGACTGTCCTGCCACGATTTGTTCCCCATTTGCTGCCTGATGGACATATTACTATCAACACAGATGGCCCAGGCTATCCGGAATGGCTTGAAAAGCAAAAGCAGAAAAAACAGATTCAGGGGGTTAATTATATTAGGGCTGCACATCATCGATCTCTACAGCCCTATCAAGTGACCGACGGTGCGCCGGGCAGTATGGGAACACCAGGAGCGGGTGGAAATCCTGGTCTAGGAGGTCAACCCGATCCTGCTCCGAAAGGCGTTGACGGGGATTGTTCCGGATCAGGCATTAACGGTGGGCCTGGCGATTTTGGAAACACCGGTGAGACACCTCAAACTGCCGGTCAGGGCGGGACGGGAACTCGGGGAGGCGATGCCACTGCTCAAATTGCGAGCATCCCAAGCGCCTATGGTGTTTGGACATTTAGCGCTCGGGGCGGCGAGGGTGGAAAGGGGGGGCCAGGCGGTCCAGGTGGCACCGGTGGTCCAGGCGGAAAAGGGGGAAAGGGAGGCACGGGAGCGGGTTGCTCTTGTCCGCCTGGAAATGGGGGGCCGGGTGGGCAGGGTGGCTACGGCGGACAAGGCGGGAAGGGCGGGAAAGGCGGTACCGGAGGAACAGGCGGTAGTGGTGGTAATCTTACGCTGACCGTGCCCAGGAACTTCGAAGGAACAATTATGCATAACCTGAATAAAGGGGGCGGTGGCCTTCCTGGCGATCAAGGAGCACAAGGTATTCCGGGCGCAGGCGGTAATGGTGGGGACCCTGGCACTCATGGCACTAACTTGGCCTGCGGCACCAGTACCGGATCAGACGGCACTACAGGACTCTTCTCGGGCAGCTTAGGCTATGGAGCTTTTGGGGATCCAGGCGACCCAGGGCAAGCGGGGAATCATGATGGCACATATACGCAACTCACTGGTGCGTGCAAGCCTCTTGAATGCGATCCGGATCAACTGTGGCATGGGGAGCCCACCTGCCAATGTCAAGCCAAGGGCGGATCGCCAATCCTAATAGATGTTGATGGCAATGGTTTTTCGCTTACCGATCCCGAACATGGCGTCTCCTTTGACCTCAGTGGAGAAGGTACAGTAGAGCAATGGTCATGGACCGCATCGGGATCAACGAACGCCTTTCTCGCTCTTGACCGAAATGGCAATGGACGCATTGATAACGGGAAAGAACTGTTTGGGAACTTCACCCAACAGCCTGACCCTCCAGCGGGCAAAGACAAGAACGGTTTCCTTGCTCTCGCGGAATACGACAAGCCTGAGAACGGAGGCAACGGGGACGGAAAGATGGACTTAAGCGACGCCTGCTTTGGTGCGTTGCTTCTGTGGCAGGATACAAATCACAATGGCATTTCCGAAGCAAATGAGCTTCACACCCTGGCAGAATCAGGCATTGCAACTCTTGATTGCAAGTACAAAGAATCAAAACGCACTGATCAGTTCGGCAATCAGTTCCGCTATCGGGCTATGGTAAAGGACATTCATGGCGCACAAGCCGGACGCTGGGCGTGGGACGTTTTTCTTGTTAACGGTCGGTAAGGAAGTGCATTCGATTATTGGCCACAAAAGGCACAAAGGCACAAAATTATTTTATGTGCCTTTTTGTGCCTTTTTCGCGGCTGTTTTTAAGTTAATCATCGGTTCGAACCGTCGATCGAAACACGGCATACAAAAACAGACTGCCAGCTACAGCAGTGCCGGCCACCATGGTTAGGACTCTTCCAGAGGCGACGCCTTGCTGCTTCACCAAAAAGTCCTTAATTTCTTTTCACGTCTTACAAGGGCCTCCCTTCTGTCGTTCTTCGCTCCATAAACCATAATCCAACCTCGGCTCACAGCAGGTTCCGATTTCAACTAAGGGCGAGATTACTCAAGCGCGCATGCTCTTCACTGATCGATATCGCGCCGAACTCGTCAAACTTTCTTACTGGTAAGACGCAGACGACATTATTGGCAGTCATCCAATCGTCGAATGAAGAATAACATCTTAAGGAAGCTTCCGAAGCAAGGGACGTGTTGAGTGTAGAGGAATGAGCCAACCTCTGGCTGGAGACGTGCCGGCCGCCACGAAGATCAACCACACGCAGCAGATAACGATCTTCATGCTTCGCATACTTGAACCAGGTTGCACGAAAAAATCTAAGAGTATTTGAAGTGCGGCTAAACACTTAACCTGCGAAGCAGGTGTAAGCATAAAGCCTGGGGCGCAAGCCCCAGGATCACGGAAATTAAAGGTTTGCAGCCCGTGAAACGGGCGACAGTCTTTAAGGTTGAAAGCCTTCGCCCGCTATCGCGGGCTCCGTCGTTAAATGCGACCACAACCTGGGGCTTGCGCCCCAGGCTTTATGCTTACGCCTGCTTCGCAGGTTGAGCAAAGACAAATTCGACTTTCGTGCAAAGCCACTCTAACTCATTAATGGCGAGGTCCGCTCCAAGCACTGTTAGCATGCGCATTCAGACATTAACGAAAAGCTATCTTTACTTTTCCAGCGCATTCAGAGTCCGCGAGCGGTTCGAGCATTGAGACTATACACTCTGACTCTCGTCTTGCGTGATCGTATATCGAGAGAAGCTTCGCAATCTCGATTCTGTACCAGTCATCTTCTGACACATTCCATTAGCTCGTTACAGCAGACTAATAAGCCATCGACGAACCCTATGACGATTTGACTTTCTCAACCTCTGAGAACTTCAACTTAATGAGTGGTTGACTGTAAATCTCAACCGCCAACTTGAGTAGTTCTTTGGCTTGGTTGATTCCTTCCACTCGAGCGTTGAAGTTATTAAACGGACCGGATTTAATCCTAACTGTGTCACCTAACCTGAACGTTTGCATTCTCATGCTCCTTTCACTCGCGTCCAACGATTTGTTATGGGCGCACCTGAAAGTCACTGTTCTTGCCGGAGAACGGTTCGTATCTAACAAAGAGCTTATCGAGCGAAGCTATTACCTGTTTACATTCAAATGCAACGGACTCAGGGTACAGCTGCTCCGGAAACACATCGGACTTTTCAGCATAAATGGAGTAGTGGTCAGTGAAGTAAACGGGAAGCTGCCGTTTATGGAATTCGTTTACACCATTTTCCCATTCGTAAATGGTATGGCCACCTTCGTTCACGATCCTCTCGTAAGGCGCACGTTCAGCTTTCAATTGATCGTATCGTTGCTTCGGAATGAGCGGCTGAAACCGGAGAGTGATCGTGTAAGTGAGTTCAACCCCAACCTCCTTAACCCATTGATCAAGTGTTAGCGCAAGGTCCTGCTGCATCGGATTATAAACCCACAGCTTGTTCGATCTAGTCAGCTCAAAACTATTTCCGTTTCTGGTGGCAGACCACCCGTTAGGAAGAACGGATTTCAATTTTAGCTCGACCTGTTCCAGATCGTCCGAAGGTCGAGCCCTATGAATGCCGGTTGAGCACGAGCAGACAAAGAGTGCAAGTAGGACATACGTTGAAGCACGGCGTAGATTTTTGAGAGTGCACATAACACCCGCATCAGCGGCGAGCACCAACAAAGGGTTGATCAAGCAACTGCCTGAATAGAGATTAACGCAGTTCAGATCCGCGTCCATCCGCGTTCATCTGCGGCTTACCTTTGCGGGTCCGACGTGGCTTTTCACCAAACCAGTACCACGCAGGTTCCGGCACACTGCCATAACCACGCAGCAGATCATCGATGGGTTTATTAACCGGCACATGACGCTCTGGAACTCTTGCTCCGGCCGCGATCAATACTTTGATGATCTCAGCATAAACCTTCGGGTCTCCGCCGTGAGCCGCAGACCAAAGGGTTTGTCCCAGAACAGTTCCACCATACATATTCTTCACTTCAAGCGGCGCGTTCTGTTTCAGTAGGAACTTGACTGTCTCCAACTGACCACCAATCGCCGCACAATGCAGTGGAGTCTGTCCGTCACCCTCATCGCGACTCAGATCCACATCTTTATCCAGCAGAAACTCCACGACATTGAGCCGCCCCCAGGTGCACGCATGTTTAAAAGCAGATTGCAACTGCCTTCGACTCGCCTTCCGTTTCAAACTGCCATCAGCATTGAAGAATCCCTTGACGACATCGAGACGCCCTACCCCGGCTGCACTTTCGAGATCTAATTGCGCACCACGATCGGCCAAAAACACAGCAGCCTCACCACGTCCGTTCGCCAAACATCCCGTCACGGCATCCTGACGATTACCAGCACTGGTCTCGTGATCGATATCTGCACCATGGTCCAACAGGATCTGCATGAGAGGATTTTGCACGCCAGCGCGAAACGGGTGAACACTCGTAGCGACCAGCCCCAGCGTAGTTGCTCCTCCACCATACACGTCTGCCTCTGCATTAACATCAGCGCCGGCCTTCAATAAGACCTTCGCAATCTCGACTATGTTTTTCGGAGTCTTCTGACGATATCCCTCAACTCCATTTGCCGACACGTAGTGAAGCAATGTTGCCTTGTGCTCGCGCGTCGAACGTGAATGGATCAGCTGTGGTTCTTCTGCCAACAGCCGCTTGAGAGTTTTGACGTCGCCGTTGCAGATCGCGTCAGCAGCAGTTTCAAATTTTGCGACGACTGAACTCTTTTGTGAGAGCTCGTCGAGATGTTTGGAGAACTTGGGCCAACTCTCAAAACCGTGTGATCGAGCGATGACAAACTGTGCGTCTGCAAGTCGACACGCGTTCGACAATTTGCGCTGCGCGAATGCTTCGACCTGTTCGGTCCAGCGCCCGATTGCGCGGGACTCTTTGCGCCCGAGCTTGATGCCGCTTCGTCTAACGAGCATTTCCACCCACGCCTCGGCCCAGTCGCCGATCGCATCCGGATCAGCCGACTTGCAGACTTTGATTAAATCTTTAGCGAGTTTTTTGTAGCGTTCGAGGTTAGGTCGCAGAGGAAGCGGAAGTGCGTCTTGCGGATTGGGAAACATACGAGCTCAAGACAGTTTGTTAGTACGCTCTTCAACGGGTGAGGAAGCTTCGCTCGACCACACGCGCAAAGCAATAGCGGAGCATGCGAATCCGAAAAGCTCGACGACTAGACGGATTCTATTGCCCAACTTCCACCGCTCGACATTCGCTACGATCTCGGATGCTGGTAAATCACCGGCCACGCTATGCCGGAACATGCTGTTTACGAGTGGGGCTAAGTACACGACTAAAGAGATGAACACGGCAATTGCTATCAACGCCGAGAGTGCCAACCATTTTCTTGATCGACGTGCCCACTTCCACGCCGCCAGAGTCGCGGCAACTGCTAGAATTACGAACAAGGGATTGAAAAGCGGAAAGAAGGGAGCGCCACCTTTGCTCGGCATTTCCCAATATATCTTCATTGACTCCGGTGGTGAGGCACTCCACTTCGGGATAGTCATCAGTTCGTTAAAGACCTGGCCGCCACACCAGATGCCCCAAACCACCACTGACGCTATGAGAAGACCGGATGCAAGTTTATATCTCATCTTAGTCCATTCACCTGAGCCGCTTGAAATACACGAGCTCCGGATCTGCTTCGTCTAAATTGTGAATCACTCCGCTCGACGAATAAATTCTCGCCGCTCGCCCTCTCGACGCGCGATGTGGTCTAGTGCGCATAAGGGCCTCAATGTCATTCTCAACAACTGCGCGGATGGAGATCAATGTAACGGACTCATTTCTCGATATAGTCTGTGCCAAATTTGCCCATGCCGCTTATCTGAACAATAACCGCACCATCCTTCGCGGCCACAAAATGAGGGAGGCCGGCGGGAATAATAATGAAACTGCCTGGTGGATAGCCCTTGAGCTTAGTTGCGTCGAATTTTTCTCCTTCTCCCAAATACCAAGTCCCTTCGATAACTGTTATGAGTTCGTCCTGCGGGTGTGTATGTGCGAGAGCACGCATGCCAGCAGGTATCTTAACCCGATCGATCCACGCACCTTGTTTAGTCGAATCACCAAACAGTTGAGCTCGCTGTCGCCCGTCTTTGTAGTAAGGCGGCGTGAACCATCGGACTTGTTCGGGCGTCACCGCGATAATCTCTTTTCGGATTTGGTCATGGGCTATCGCCGCAAGAGGTATTAC
>DASUYO010000412.1:0-2160 GCA_036377375.1 Pyrinomonadaceae bacterium | reverse complement strand
CTCCGTTCTCTTTTGTCATCGCATTTCAGTCAACAACTTCTTGAATTCCTCGTCTTCACGCATAGAATCGAACGCGCTATCAGCTCTGGCCCAATGCGCTACCGCTCGGAATCCGCTCTCAAAAGCGCGTCGAAGAAGGATCAGCGATGCCTCCTTCTCACCTAGTAACGCGTAAGCGCACGAGCAGTTGTACACCGCAAGTCCATCATTTGGCTCTAATTCCAATACTTGTTTGAGCGTCGCCGTCGCTTCTTCCCGACTGCAAAACCGGGCGTACGCCTCGGCGAGCCGGCTCATCACGATGATGTCGTCCTGGCTCGCCTCGAGCTTTCGTGCAGTGATCTCGATGACTTTCAGTGCCGCTTCTTCAGCGGCTGGAATGTTGCCGCGCCTTCGCTGAATTCCCGCCAGAAACATCCACGCATCTTCATCGTACGGTTTCAATTCCGCTGCGCGTCGATAATACTTTCGTGCAGCTTCCAGATCGTTCGACAGCTCTGCAATCATGCCGAGCCTCAGGTAACCGGGATAAAAATCAGGATTCTCTTTCAGGATTTCGTCAATCGTGCGCCGGGAGTCGGCGAATTTGCGGTGATGGAAATAGACCATCGCAATGCCGAATTTAGCGTCCAAAGAAGTTGGCTCCAGCGCCAAAGCCTTATGATTCATTTCGATTGCTTTGGTCAGCCATGAAGAGTTGGCGTCGTACCACTCGTACATCGATGAATATGCTTCGGCGAGTCCGGCATAAGCTGAAGCGAAGCTGGGATCGAGAGTGACAGCATTTTGAAACATCTCGATCGCGCGTTCGGTGTTTCGCCTTCCTTTTAAATAAAGGAGCTCACGGCCACGCATGTAGAAATCGTATGCGCGCAGATCGTCTGTCGGTTTTCGCGTCAGCAATTGGCGCTCGGAATCAGTCAGCGAGATCTTCAGCGCATCAACAATCTTTTGTGAGACTTCGTTTTGCAGGTCGAATATGTCTTCGACCAGGCGATCGAAACGTTCGGCCCATAAGTGATAACCATCGCGAACGCTGACGAGCTGCGCTGTGATCCGAATCCTGTTGCCCGCTTTTCGCACGCTCCCTTCGAGGATATAGTTGACGCGCAAAGCATCGCCGACCTGCCGTGTATTCACTTCTTTATTACGAAACGGAAGCACGTCAGTTCGTGAGACCACTTTTAGATCTTTAATCTTCGAGAGGTCCGTGATGATGTCTTCCGTCATGCCGGCGCAAAAGTAGTCACTGTCCTTTTCCGAGTTCATGTGATCGAAGTAAAGGACTGCGATCGACTTCTCCGGCACTGGCTCGAGCGCAAATGGGCCAGAGGTTCGAGACGAGGAGGATCGGTGCGATTGTGTGTCGACCTCTCTTTTCAGGTCTTTCAAATCGATCAGCAGATCTTTGACCGTTTGATAGCGTTGTTCACGATCCTTCCGCAGCGCTCGCAAGACCACACGCTCAAGATTGCGTGGTCCTTCAGGCAAATGCTGCAAAAGTGACTCCGGCTCAATATTCAGAATTCCTGACATCACGTCGATGGCGGTTGGACCAGAAAATGGTTGCCGGCCTGAGATCATTTCATACAGCACACAACCCAGGCTCCAGATATCTGTGCGCTCGTCTACTTCGAGACCTCTGGCTTGTTCGGGCGACATGTAATGCGCCGTGCCGAGCACCATGCCGGCCGCCGTATTGATCATTTGAGTTGGCGCGAGTGAGTCAGTCTCAAGTGCTTGCCGTTCGCGAGTAAGTTTTGCGAGACCGAAATCAAGCACTTTAACGATACCGTCGTGACGCAGCATGATGTTGTCAGGCTTGATGTCACGATGAATGATGCCCACGCTGTGAGTGGCCCAGAGGGCACTGGCCACTTGAATGCCGACGTCGAGTGCATCGGAAGGACTGAAGGCACTGCGCTGGATGCGTGTGCGCAGTGTGTCGCCGTCGATGAACTCGGTTGCGATGAACTGTTCAGAATCGATCTCGTCGATTTCGTAAATGGTGAGAATGTTTGGATGGTTCAGTGCTGAAGCCGCCTTAGCCTCTTGCACGAAGCGCCGCACACGATCGCCCGACTTGTCGCTGAGCATGTCGGACGGCAGGATTTTCAGCGCGACTTTGCGATCGAGTTTGGTGTCGTTGGCGAGATAAAC
>DASUYO010000411.1:0-3260 GCA_036377375.1 Pyrinomonadaceae bacterium | reverse complement strand
CCATTCGAGTTGATTGGAGCACCATACATCGATCCCGATGCATATGCTGAACGACTCAACAACCTCGGACTGCCAGGCGTGTTCTTCAGAAGCTGTGTGTTTCAGCCAACGTTTCAGAAGCATGCGGGCGTGAGTTGTGGCGGCGTGCAGATTCATGTGCTCGATCGAAATGTATTTGAGCCCTGGCTCGCGGGTATCGCGCTGGCGAAGTTCGCTCATGATATGTACCCGAATGAGTTTCGTTGGAAGGTGCCGCCGTACGAGTACGTCTTCGATAAGAATCCATTCGATGTGATCAGCGGAACGGCGAAGATCAGAGAGGCGTTTGAGAAGGGAACTGCGCTCGATGTGATTGCAGAGGAAACAAAAGCGCCGCTCGAGGAGTTTAAGAAATTACGTGAACCGTATTTGCTGTACCGGTGAAAAGTTAAGGTGAGGCGTTAAAGGTCGTCGCGCCGACGGTTAACGTGAATCGTGAACACGGATAACCTCCGGGGTTTGATTGGCGTCCGCTCTTAATGTAAAACTTTATTGTCTAGTTGAAGTGGTTGGAGGATTGACTTGGTAAAAAGCGAACGCATACAGGCCGAAGAGATGGAACAAGCGCCAGGCTCCGCATGGTTCATCGGAGCAGCAGCCTGGTTTCTTCCGGGACTCGGCCACCTGTTGCTCAAAAGATGGTATCGAGCAACACTGATGGGCGGCGCCGTTGTCGGCTGCTTCATCATCGGTCTTGCAATGGGCGGACATATGTTTGATCTCTCAACAGGTCAGGGCTCATCGCAGCTCCTCCAGGTTCCACCAATGATCGCAAACCTCGGAACAGGCGTGCTCTACATCATCTCGTGGCTGGCGGGCTCCGGATTCGCTGACGATCCGGTACAAGCCGCACGCGCAACGTACGAATACGGCAACACATTTCTTCTAATCGCAGGCCTCCTGAATTATTTGACCATGCTCGACGCCTTCGACATCGCCGCCGGGAGGAAGCCTTGAGACACTTCCTCGTTATGACTCTGTTTGCGGCGCTCGCTTCAGTTGTGTTTGGAGCGATGGCGAAAGACACCAGGCAGGAGCGACTGCTCTATGGCGTCAAGGTTTTTGGCGAGTTCATGCTAATCGGCCTGGTGCTGGCCTGGATCCTCTACTTCATTCCATTTTGAAATGGCTTTATTTGAAACTGAGGCCCTGATCCTACGCAGCTACAATCTCGCAGAAGCTGACAAGATTGTCGTTTGTTTAAGCCGCTCAGCGGGACTGATAAGAGGAGTCGCTAAGGGTTGCAGGAAATTGAGGAATCGTTTCGGCGCCGCACTCGAACCCTTCACGCTGATTAATCTCACATACTACGAGAAAGAGCACCAGGAGCTCGTATCTTTTCGGCAAGTCGAGATCCTAAAGTCGCGCTTTAATCTTTCCTCAAACGCTTCGCTGCTCACCGGCTTCGCATACATGGGCGATCTGCTCATTGATTTTTCACCACCGCACCAGGCAAACGACAATCTTTTTCGAATGGCGCTGGCATGCTTTGAGGCGGCTTCGGAGACACCCGCTGATATTGAAGCAGTGCTGCGTTATTTTGAAGTGTGGCTTTTGAAGCTGGAGGGTTTTCTTCCAGACCTGCGCACTTGCGCAAACTGTGACAGAGTCTTCGGCGAAGAACCCGTTTATCTCGGCACGGATTCATCACTCCGTTGCGCGCAATGCGGTAACACGCGAGGCGGGCTTATCTCGAAGCGTCTTCGTTCGCATCTGCGGTCGACGGAAAAACTGTCGCCAGCGAAGTTTGCTGAAGAGGCAAGGGAAGTCTCGCAGGAAACGAAGAAGGAGATGGCGGAGTTGACGTTTCAGATCATTGGGCGCGTGCTTGAGCGAATGCCGCGCATCCGCCCGGCGTCTTAATGATTTAACTGTAGGGGCGGCCCTCCGGGGCCGCCCGCTTCACCAGCAAATGCGTGTAAGGAACAACGGGCGGCCACGGAGGGCCGCTCCTACAAAGTTGCTAAAGCAAAACTTTAAGTTCAAGGAGTTCAAGCATTACCTCATCCCGCGATACATCATCGGCGCGATGTTGCCGTACATTTTTCTGTCGCTGTTGATGCTCACCGCAGTATTGCTCGCGCAACAGGCAGCTCGGCTCGCTGAGTTGGTTATCTACGCAGACCTCCCGTTTTCTCTGCTCGGCAGTATTGGCGCAGCGCTGTTACCCGGAGTGCTCATCTTTTCAATCCCTCTTGCCACACTGGCAGGAATCATCATTGGTTTCTCTCGTATGGGAAGCGACAGTGAAATCGTCGCGATGCGCGCAGCCGGTGTTGGCTCATGGACCATGATCTGGCCTGCACTCTTGCTTGGATTAGTTTTCACCGGCGCGACAACCTATCTGCACCTTAAAGAAGCGCCTGAAGCAGCCCGAGATCTCGAGCGAATCGCGCTCGAAGGAGCACTCGCGAAACTCGATTCACCGGTCGAGCCAGGAACATTCAGCACTTTACCGCGATACGTGATCTATGTGCGTGACGGAAACAAGGAGATGGGAACATGGGGACGCGTTTTCATCTTCGGTCAACGATCCGATCGCACTTCCGAAATCTATACTGCTCGTGCCGGACGAATCGATTCGTCCGGCGATCAGTCAGAATTAGTTTTGACTGATGTGCTCGCTACAAAGTTTCCGAACTCGAATGTTGAAGGACAACCAGATCCCTCTCCTACCAACACACCGGGATTGGATTCACAAAACTCTTATGTGGTTGAGCACTCCGATCAGTTGAGGTTCTCCATCAACACTGGCCGCGCCGATATCTTGCAGCGCTTAAATGAGCGAGACACGAATGCAGATGCAATGGACTGGAGCGATTTACGTGAGCGAGTCGCATCCGGAACACCAGCCGAAAAAAACGAAGCTGTACGAGTTCTTAATCGAAGGGCAGCCCTTTCGCTAGCTCCGTTGGTCTTTTCACTGCTGGCTGCGGCTCTTGGGCTACGCATACGACGCGGAGGCAAAAGCGTCGGTGTGCTTCTGACTCTCATCATCGTCATCGTCTATTACCTGACTTCGCTGCTGGGCGAGTCGCTGGCACGTGTCGGCACCGTGTCGCCGTATGTTGGACCATGGCTGGCAACAGTTTTCATTCTCGGTTTGAGTTTGTTCTTCTTGCTGGTGAATCGCGTTCCATTCATCTCCTCTGTTTCGATCCTCGCACGAAGGTCGAAAGTCTCTGAGCCTGAGCATAAATCGAAGCAAACAAGACATCGCG
>DASUYO010000410.1:0-3084 GCA_036377375.1 Pyrinomonadaceae bacterium | reverse complement strand
ACCGTCGTCTCCGTTGGTCCATACTCATTGATGATCCGCAGCCCTGGTCCATGCTGCCGCCAGAAATTTAACGACTCCGCCTGCAATCCTTCTCCACCCAGTACCAGCACCTGCGTACTGGCTGCCACTGCCGCTCCCGTCAGACTCTGCTCTACCAACTTCAGGTGTGAAGGCGTCAGCTTCACCAGTCCATACTCCGGCCCCCGCTGTAGCGCCGTCGTCAGTCCTTCCATGCCCTGCTCTTCCCCCAGCAGGTGCACCGCACAGCCACTCACCAATGGTCCCAGCAAGCTGGTGATACTCAGATCAAAAGCTACTGAGGAGTGCAGGGGCGCTCCCTTGCTGCCCGCCAAACCATACTTCTCGCGCGCCCAACTCAAATAATTAACCAGGTTGCCATGCGTGATCATTACTCCTTTGGGTTTGCCCGTCGAACCCGACGTGTAAATCACATAGGCCAGATTCTCCGCCACCACTTCGCTATCGAACTGCGCCGCACTCTCCTGCGCCACCTGCTCCCACTGCTCATCCAACCGCACCACCCGGTAATCGCCACCGCCGCTCACCTGCGCCGCATGCTGTCCTGTCGTCAAGACCACCGCCACCCCAGCATCTTGCAACATGTAGCGCACTCGCTCTGGCGGATAACTCACCTCCACCGGCACATATGCTCCCCCGGCCGTCAGCGTGCCCAGGATCCCCACCACCATCTCCAGCGATCGCTCCAGCAGTATCCCCACGCGCACTTCCGGTCCTACTCCCAAGCCGCGCAGATGCCGCGCCAACTGGTTCACTCGCACCACCAACTCTTCATAAGTTAACTCCGCGTCGCCATATCTCACCGCCACTGCGGTCGGCGTCCGCGCTGCCTGCTCGGCAAACAGTTCAGACAGAGTGGTATTGGTGGAATTCTTCGCTTCGGTGTTATTCCACTCAATCAACAGCTGTTGCTTTTCGTTCGTTGCGAGATAATCGGAAGATTCATGATGGCCAGTTGGGTTGCTGACCATTTCTCTCATTACTTTGTCATAGTAGCCATGAAAATTCTTGATTTGCTCCTCGTTCAAAAGCGCGGTGTTGAACCCAATCGACAAGATTAGTTGAGGCGGACTTGTCGGATGGAGTTCACAATTCACTTCCAGCGCGAAATTCGTGTGAGACAAATCTCTCATGCCCGGCATAAGCTCCAATTCACCAGGTCGCACAAGATTGCCGGCAACATGAAAGTTCAAAAAACTAAACATCGTTTCAAATAAAGGCTGCCGGCCAAATTGCTTCTGCATCGCTGCCATCGGGTAGCGCCGATAAGGCAACAACTCCCTTTCATTGTCGAAAACTTGTCGGGCCAGGTCTGACCAACTTCCCGGTAGTAGCTTGAAACGAAACGGCACCGTATTAAGAAACAGACCGCGCACCTGATCACCATCCACATCTTCTATGCGCCCATTTTCTCCAAGGCCGGTGATTATGTCCGTGTCTCCGCTAATCACACTCAGAACCTTCAGGTGCACTGCGAGCAGAACGCTTTTCAGGGGAATCAGATTATTGCGCGCAAACTGTTTTAGTTCGTCCACCAACTCGTGCGGCACAATATTGGTCAACTTGTCCTTCTTCGTAACCTGGCTTGCGGTCGAAGGCCACTGCGGCATCTTAATGAGGTTGGGATCACGCAGCTTTTCACTCCAGTAGTTTTGGTGTTCTTCTGAGTTGAGGGCTTGTCGTTCCTGAAAAATGAAATCCCTGTAAGCGAGCGATGGCGGTTCCTGCGAAGGAAGAGGTTCGTGGTGGAGAATGGCAAAATAGCGATTGAAGATCTCGGATATCATGGACATCGTGCTCCATCCATCAGAGATTGCGTGAGGTTCTGTGAGCGTGAACATGCAGGTTTCATCTGTGAAGCGATGGAAATGAAGTCGGATCAGCGGAGGTCTTGATAGATCGAAAACTCGAGTGTTCTCAGCCTCCAAAAAGGCGTTTGCTTCCGTCATTTGCTCCACATGTGACAGTTGGCGCAAATCGATTACCTGGATGGAAAGAGTGGCATTCTTATGGACCAACTGAAGCGGTTCGCTGTAATTAACAAGATCAAATGATGTTCGCAGATTAGCGTGACGCTTTACTGTTTGATCTACAGCTTCTTGAAGAGCTTCGATGTCGAATCGCAAGCGGAGACGAAAACTATTAACGTTATGATAAATAGGCTGACCCGGCGTCGACTGCATGTGATACAGCATTCCCTTCTGAAGCGCCGCCAAAGGATATGCGTCCTCCAGATCGTCGGGAAGTTTGAGAAGATCCTGAGCAGGAGTCAGGCTAAATGGTTCGGTGTGTGAGAAGGCGTTCGTGCGAGCTTCAGTGATCTTCGTCTCTCGCGCCAGATTACTGATGGTCTGATTCTGAAAAATATCCTGAATCTGGAGATCAAGTCCCCTTTTCCTTGCGAGCGCGACAACACGCACGCTGCGAATTGAGTCTCCTCCGAGCGCGAAGAAGTTGTCGTTCACGCCGACGCGATCGATACCCAACACCTCAGCCCAGATCAACGCCAGCACTTCCTCGATTCCATCTCTCGGGGCTACATACTCTTCTTTTAACTCTGAACGATTTGCGCTCGGCAGAGGCAAAGCGTTGCGATCGATCTTGCCATTGGCGGTCAACGGCATTTGCGGCAATTCGATATACGCACTCGGCACCATGTACTGCGGCAATCGCGCTAGCAGATACTGCCGCAATTCGCTCGGCGTAGCTGCCGCTGTCGTCGTCCGGTTTACCCAGTAAGCCAACAACCGTTTGTCTTCCGGCATCGGCTCGCTCACCACTACCACCGCTTCCTGCACTTGCGACTGCTCTCTCAACACCGCCTCGATTTCCGCCAACTCGATCCGGTAGCCCCGCACTTTCACTTGCTCATCATTGCGCCCCAGGTATTCCAGTACTCCGCTGGGCAGATGCCGCACCAGGTCGCCACTCGCGTACATGCGCGCTCCCGCTCTGCCCGCATACGGATCCGGCACAAACCGCTCCGCGGTCAGATCCGCCCGCTGCAAATACCCGCGCCCCACTCCAGCGCCGCCGATGTATAAC
>DASUYO010000409.1:0-7233 GCA_036377375.1 Pyrinomonadaceae bacterium | reverse complement strand
TTTGATTTCTAAAATGTCTGTGATTATGTAGTGGCCCGCCGGAACTTCAATCGCACCACTCTTCACTGTGGCGAGTGCCTTGAGGAACGCGGCGGTATCGTCAGTCTTGCCATCGCCCTTTGCACCGAAATCTTTGACGCTAACTCCGCGCGGAACTTTTGGTAGGGGTGTTTCACCGGAGTGATAACCAGCGTAAGAAAAGTCGGGCAGGCGACTGCGCGGATTCCACCGCTCGCCATTGACTCCCCAAAGATCGGAAGTTTGGCCGTAGGTTAATGACATCGCAATTAAGATAAAGCAAAGTGTCCTGATCATGATGGTCGAGTCGCTATTAGACAGGTGGAGACGCGCTCAGTCGGCCGGCGCCAATGTTATCGCTTCATCGAATGTCATATTCCTGCCTTGAGCCCACTCTCGCTCAACGTCTTCAACTTTCATGGATCGTTGCGGCACCCATGTAGCGCTCGAGTAAAGATCCCAGAATCGTAGTTGAATATCAAGACCGATGCGTTGCCATTCACCAAGTACTGCCGCGGCAAGTCTCACCGCGAGCTCTTTTTCGGAAAGACCAGCAAGCGACATCGCGACGCCCTGCACCTCACAACCGATTCCACTTTATCGCCAAGTGCCTGGGCCAACTTCAGGCCACCCCCGGGAAGCCGGCCCACCGTGTATTCGCTGGACTTCAGATGGTCGCGCGGTGACTTATGTTTCCAACAAGAGCGGCATTGAGAATGTCTGGAGCCAACCATTACAAGGCGGTGCACCAAAACAGTTGACTGACTTTAAATCTGACGGAGTATTCCAATTTGATTGGTCACGCACGGCAGACAGATCGTTATGTCGCTCGGCTTCGCGATTTCTGATGCCGTTCAGCAATTTCCGTTAGAACTATCCTTTCTGGCCGCTTCATTTGCAAACCGGCACCTCGCCGCCAACACGGAGTGCTGAGTTTTGCTGCCACAGTTCCCAGATTCCATATTTCAAGGTAACGAAAAAGATTCGGTAATAGTTGATCAACTGGACTTTGTGTTATCTGTGGGCGTGTTCACCTTAGACCATGCATGATCTTCTTGCCTGTGACTTCCTACACCAGCCGCTGTCGCTTGCGCCAGCAATAGTGCTTTCAAATCGGTTCGTTCAGCTAAGAATGCCGAACTCTGTGCCGGTTTTGTACTCGTCAATCCGACAAACCCGGCAACGCATTTCTTCACCGCCGCCAAATCCTACTTATTTCAACCACTCAACAAGAGGCTAAACGGTATGTCTCTTGCCCTAATGCAACTAGGTGGCACTTGAGATGTTGTGATTGTGGTTGTCGTGACCTTCGGCTTGTGCGGGTCAAACTACAACTGCTTTAGACGAAAGAACGAATCATGATCAGAGAGCCCTTTAACCATGATCGTCGCCGGTTCATAGGAACTGCGGCAATGACTGTGGCTGCCGTGCGCCTTGGAATGTTCCCCGCTACCGCAGAGGCCGGAAAGGTCAACCCCACAATCAATTCGTCGCAAAACACATCGTTTGGGGATCTCAAACAAATCGATGCTGGTCCGTTAAATGTTGGATACGCTGAATCTGGACCTGCTGGCGGTCGCCCGGTAATTTTGCTACACGGATGGCCCTACGATATCCACAGCTTTGTTGAGGTAGCCCCGCTGTTAGCGGCGAAAGGCTATCGGGTGATCGTTCCGTATATGCGTGGCTTTGGCACCACCCGTTTTCTCTCGAGCAATACACTTCGTAACTCACAGCCATCCGCGCTGGCAACCGATACGGTGGCGCTGATGGATGCCCTTAAGATCGATAAGGCAGTCATAGGTGCTTTCGATTTGGGAGCGCGCAGCGCCAACATTATCGCTGCGCTTTGGCCTGAACGATGTAAGGCGATGGTCTCTGTGAGTGGTTACTTGATCAGCAGTCAGGAAGCAAACAAGTTACCCTTGCCACCCCCGGCCGAGTTCACTTGGTGGTACCAATTTTATTTTGCCACCGAGCGCGGGCGTTCAGGTTACGAAAAGTATCGGCGCGATTTCAACAAGCTCATTTGGCGGCTGGCTTCGCCCAAATGGAATTTCGATGATGCGACCTTCGAACGCACTGCCGTTGCGTTCGACAATCCCGATCATGTTGCGATCGTTATTCATAACTATCGCTGGCGCCTCGGTCTGGCGGAAGGCGAAACGAAGTACGACGAGTTCGAAAAACGTCTGGCAGAGGCTCCGGTAATCAATGTGCCCACCATCACGCTTGAGGGAGATGCCAATGGCGCGCCACATCCTGAGCCCGCTGCATACGCCAAGAAATTCTCGGGCCAATATGAACACCGTTTGATCAAAGGTGGCGTTGGGCACAACCTGCCGCAAGAAGCGCCACAGGCCTTTAGCCAGGCGCTCGTTGACGTTGATTCGTATTGATTGCATTTCCCAGGAAGTGCCCGCTCCGAAATGAAAAGGAGAAGAAGAGCAATGGAAACTCGATGGAAGTTCGCAATCATAACAATGATTATCGGCGGACTAGTGATCAAGGGGCAGCAGACTATGCACAAGCATGCGATCAAATCGGAAGATGATTCAGCGTGGGCCGAGCTTCAATCAAGCATGGAAAAAATGCACCTGGCGATGCACTCGATTGCTGCCTCAGACAACAGTGATGCCGACTTTGTCAGGCTGATGATCCCACACCATCAGGCGGCAATCGACATGGCCAAGACCCAATTGCTCTATGGCAAAGATGCGCAAATGCGCAGACTGGCTCAGGAGATCATCGCCGATCAGCAATCCGAGATTGAGCTAATGAGTCTTTGGCTGAAAGAGCATCGGCTCGATCCATCTGGTGTAACTCTGCGAAAGCCCACGGCGCGCAAGGAGTAGCAGCATGAGGATTCCGTCTTTGTTCTTATTACTGGTGCTCTCGTCGAGTGCGTCCGGACAACAGGTGCCATGGGCACAAACCGACATGGCGATCTCTGATCGCGACCGTGTCTATGCAGCCGATCAGACTTCGAACACAATCTCCGTCATCAATCCTGCCACTAACAAATTGCTTGGCGTTATACGGCTCGGCGATCCGATTCCGGCGCCACTGGGCCCACTATATAGAGGCGAATTACTGGTTCACGGTCTCGGCTACTCGCCGGATTCAAAAACGTTGGCCGTAGTCTCGGTGGGCTCTAACTCGGTAACTCTGATCGATACTGCCACCAATCGGATCAAGGGCAAAGTGTATGTTGGACGATCGCCGCACGAAGCATTCTTTACTGCGGACGGAAAGGAACTGTGGGTGACAGTGCGCGGCGAAGATTATGTCTCGGTAATCGATCCGGGCGCGATGAAAGAAACTAGTCGCATAATGCTGGCCAATGGTCCTGGGATGACTATGTTTGGTCCTGACGGTCGATATGCCTTTGTTTGTTCCAGCTTCACGCCCGAACTGACTGTTATTGATGTGAACTCGCATCAGATCATTAAGCGCGTGCCACAGGCAAGTCCATTTTGTCCAAACATCGCCGTTAGTCCTGAAAATGATGAGGTGTGGATCACCTTGAAAGATGTAGGCAAAGTGCAGGTTTTCAGCGCGCAACCCCCTTTCGAGCAGAGAGCCTTACTTGACGCCGGTCCCATCACTAACCACGTCAACTTCGTCAATAATAGCAACGGAAAGTTTGCATATGTCACGGTCGGCGGCGCTAACGAAGTTAAGGCGTTTCGTCGGGGCCCGACACCCCAACTGATTGCCACCATCTCAGTGGGGAGTTTGCCGCACGGCATCTGGCCTTCGGGCGATGGCTCGCGCGTTTATGTGGCTTTGGAGAATGGTGAGATGTGCGCCGTGATCGACACGCTTACCAACCGGGTAATTGCAAACGTTCCGATAGGCCAAACCACGCAAGCCCTTGTCTACGTGCCCAAGGCGGCGCCTGACGGCAGCGCCGCCAATTTGTTGCCGCTCGGAGGAGCGGGCAATACCACACAGCTGCATTTGGAGGCAGCGGGAGATGCCTTACCAAACGCGCAAGCATCAGCCGCTGTCAACTCACTCGGACTCCTGGATCTGGTCCAAATCGCAGCAAAGGGTTTGAGGCCTAAGACTCAATATAGAGTTTATCTCGCGGATTCTGGTCGGCCACCTTACCGCGAGTTGGTGCCACTGGCCGTGATGAGTACGAATCCTGACGGCGCGGGCATCGTGCAAACAATCGGTCCTTTGAAGACGCTGGCAGCGAGTTCATCCGCAGCGGCGACAACGCAAACATTCCTGATAGTTACAGAGTTGAATGATTCATCGCACGTAGTGCTACGACAACGCGCGAGTAGCGGTCCGTAGAGGAACTGCTGAGCAGTTGCCGGTGGCTTTACGTCACGCTGGCGAGGACCCTGACCTAATCTGATGTGATCTGATGTGATCTATGTTTCTCGCGCTCAATTTCAAAGGGAGGGCTTTTCCTTTATGTCCAAAGTCTGGTTAGTAACTGGCAGTGCGAGCGGTCTCGGCCGTCACATTGCTGAAGCAGTGCTCGGGTCCGGCGATCGATTGATGGCAACGGCCCGAGACACCGGGCGGCTTGAAGACCTGGCGCTCAAATATCCGAACCAGGTTCATACCGCTACGCTGGAGGTCGCCGACGAGTTCGCTGCCATTGCCACCGTGCACGCGGCAGTCGAAGCTTTTGGACGCCTCGATCTGTCCCGGCTCGGGTTTCACAGTCGGATAAGTAGTACAAATGCTTGAGCAAATACAAGGAGCCTGGAATGCGATTCGATGGAAGATGTTGATTATCTTCGTCGTTTTCAGCGTCATTCCCATGATTCTGGTGGGATGCTTTGCCGTAGCAGCCTTGAACGTCGTGATCCGACGGGAGAGCGCTTACCTTGTTGAGGAGCGCATTAAGCAGGCCGTCGACCAGCGCAAGGAAATTATCGACTCGGTCAAGGGGAGCGATAATTTTAGCAGCGTCATCGCCGACCAGGGCGAACTTGAAATCCGATCTTTCCATAGAGTCGAAAGCGATCGAAGTTCCGTTGTGATTAACGCTCGTGTCGCTCTGGATAATCAGTTTCTGAAGCAGTTAGCAAACGCAGCCGGTTTGCAGGTCGTCGATACCCGACCAACGCTCCTTGGTCCATACCGCGCCGGGGGAGGAATCCTCGGTGAGATCGAGGCCAATTTTATTCCCGGCTCGCGGCGGCCGGTTCCCATTGTTGTAACCGCACAGAACTGGCAAACCGGGCAGCTTGAGGATTGGGTAGTATGCCAGGTTCATCCGAGTTATTCGCGGACGGTGGATGACCTCAGCCACATGGGGTTGCGCACTGCATCCTGGGTAGCGCCGTTCGGTACTATCGCGCTTGGTGTGGTAATCGTGTATGGCTTGGGGTTGTTTTTCTCCCTTCGTCTGGCACGACGTATTGTGAACGTGATCGATGCTTTGAGTGATGCCACGTTCCGGGTTGGGAAAGGAGACTTCTCTGTCCGCGTTACGGATCCCGAGCAGGACCAGTTGGGAACGCTGGCTGCCTCTTTCAATGCAATGACCTATGAGTTGGAGAACCTGCAGAAACACGATAGGCAACGTGTCATTCTTGAGCGCGACATCGCCCTTGGCCGCGAAGCGCAGCAGTATCTCTATCCACGTCGAGCACCAGTACTTTGCAGGGCGAGCGTGTGGGGCGTTACTCAACCTGCTCGCAACGTGAGCGGCGACCTCTATGACTTCCTGTCCTTCACTGATAGCGAGGTTGGATTAATCTGCGCAGATGTAAGCGGAAAGGGCACGTCTGCCGCGCTGATGATGGCAAACCTCCAAGCCGTCGCTCATGGACGGCTACTACTTTTGGATGAAGCAAATGTCCGCCCTGGGCCAGCTGCCTTTGTTGCAGCACTGAATCGGGATATTAGTGGTCGTTTCGGCGACAACCGGTACGCCACACTTTTTTACGGCGAGTTTAATTCCGAAACCCAGATACTCCGCTATGTGAATGCCGGGCATACCCTGCCCATATTTATTTCTGCAGAAGGCGAAGTAACCAGGCTTTCGGCTGGCGATCTACCGGTCGGCATGTTTCCCGACGCGACATTTCAGGAATGTCAGGTTACGGTCGCGGCGGGGTGTTCAATTGTCATATACACTGATGGAGTTTCGGAAGCGCCGAATTCCGAGGGAGAAGAATTTGGCGAGGAGCGAATCCTGCGTTGCTTGACCTCTTTGCCCGCACCAGTTGACGCCGAAGGAATCTGTAAGCGCCTCGCCGGGAAAGTAGCCGAGTGGGGAGGCGCGGACCGATTTGACGACACCACGATTCTGGCTCTGTCAGTGGATGCCTACCCTTGAAACGTAACTGTCCCTACTACATCGGAGATAAGTAGAAAGCCTCCGATTGGGTGATGTGTGATTCCTCGGATTCAAACACAATGAAACCTCGCAAAGCGCAGGCAATAGACTGGAGCTGCTCACGCATGACCCAAGTCGAAAAATTACAAAGCAAGGTCCCGGACTATCCGGAAATCTTTGTCGTGGGAGATATGGATGAGGTGACATCGGAAGGCACCGTTCTTCTGCATTCTGGGCTCAGCGTCCTAAGCATTCGCCCTTGCCAATCTTGTCGCGTAAATGATCCTGATGATTTTCACCCCAGCGTCCTAACGTCACGATTACAGGCAGAGCGGTCTTGCCTATATCCGTCAAGAAATATTCCACCTTCGGCGGCAACTCGGCAAAGATCATCCAGACGATCAGAGCTAATGACGCTCGATCCATTAGCAACAGACTTACTGGAGATCGAACAGTCGCTTTCAACATCTTAACTTATGATTGGATCCGAAGGTGCCACCCATCTCTGCATCCGAGCCTGAGGCGAAGCGTTGCCGCTGGGCCTTCCCCGAAACCTTAGCCTTAGTACGATTACTCAGGCTGGGAGTCGTCGTCTCAGCCCCAGCGGGCCGCGAATTATGAAATGATTAGGTGGTTATTTCTTGAAGCCCTTTTCGTCTTTGTTACCCGGATATCGCGTAAGGACTGTCCACTGACCATGATCGTCCGTCGAGAATTCGAATTGTACGGGCCACAGCTTGGCGAAGAACTTCGTCTCCAACTCCGCAAAGATTGGAAACGTTACGCCGTTGGCAAATTCAGCTAGCAGATGTTTGTCCTCCGGCACTATCTTCAGACTGTAGTGCGGAAACTGATAGGTCCCGAGATACCGCGCCAGAATTTCTTTCGATAAAGTGATCTCC
>DASUYO010000408.1:0-9592 GCA_036377375.1 Pyrinomonadaceae bacterium | reverse complement strand
AAAATCTGAGCCGCAGATCGCGGGTAAATCTTTCCTTTGAAAACGAATATTTCTTATACTCTCTGTGACGAACCCGCCGGGAAGCAGTAATCCAAGTTTTCGAAGTTCAATCTCACCGACAATAGGTATTGCCTTGAGCCTCAAAAGATATTGTCAAATCTTTCTGCTTGTAGTCAGTCTTGTTCTTACTTCGCTGCCCATAAGCGCACGCGCTGTGAGCGTCGCGCCTCCGCGGCCGACCAGGTTAGAGCAACCTGCTGACGAACCATTCGCGTTTGGTCAGGTCGACCTGGACCTTCTGAGCGAAATCAAACTGCTCGACGAGCGTTTCGAGAAAGAAGGCGTTGTCTTTCACGAAACCGCCTTGGACGCTTACCTCAACCGTGTCGGAACGGCTGTTGTGGCCGGCAAGAAGCTGGAAAATGTCGAGTGGAAGTTTCGCGCTTTGCGGGATCCCGTTCCTAATGCTTTTGCTCTTCCCAACGGGTCAATCTACGTCAACACGGGATTGTTGGCTTTGTTGGACGATGAGAATCAGTTGGCTGCGGTAATCGCTCACGAGGTTACACACGTTTCCGAACGGCATACCTATTTACAAAACCGCAGCATAAGAAAGAAAGTGTTGGCCATCAACATTCTAAATACGATTGCAAACTGGAACCCGCTTGTGGGATCAGCAGGCCTCGCTATCAGTCTGATTGCGAACATCTCTCCTTTGCTACTCGCACTGAGCGTACTCGGCTACAGTCGCGAGCAGGAGAAAGAGGCGGACCTGGAAGGGCTTAAGGCCGCAACGGCCGCCGGGTTTGCTCCCGAGGGAATGCCCAACTCCTTTAAGGCAATGCAAAGAGACATCGAGGGCGAGCAACTCAATTCCTTCTACAGCGATCATCCAAAATTACAGGAGCGAATTAACTACACCAGCAGCAGCATCGCTGCCGATGCAAAGAAGTTGACGGATGATGAAGCAAAAACTGCGAAAGCTGATTATCTCGGCTTGATGGAAATCGTCGACCGCCACAACGTTGAATTAGCAATTAACGAAGGAAGATTTCGTTCGGCCGTGTTCGTCAGCGATAAACTTGTCGGTTTGCATCCTGAGTCATCTGAAAACGTTTCGTATCTGGCGGAGTCGTATCGCACGCTTGGTCCACGCAACGCTCAGCTCACGACTCAACAGCTCACTTCCGGGGCAAAGAAAAAGGCTGCGAAGACACGCTCCAAACGCACGCTCGAAGAACTGGATGCAGAGCTTTTGAAAACGCCTGCGGGCCAGGAAGCGTGGAAGTCAAACAGTGAAAAGGCAGAGACGTTGTTCCTGCGCGCGCTTGAGTTGAATCGTTTTAATGCCGGCGCCCATCGCGGGTTGGGGATGCTTTACGAAAGGCTGAATCGAAAACAGGAGGCTGCGAGCGAGTATGCGAAATACCTGGAGCTCGCGCCTAACGCAATCGACACTGAGAGAATTCGCCGGCGTGTTGTAGTTCTGCGAGAGTCGCTGAAGTGATGTCCCGGCTTCACGAAAAAGTTCAGAGTTCAACCTTTAGGTTGCTGGTTAGGTTTCACGGTCGCAAGCTAAAGCTTGAACTCTGAACTCTACTCGAATCCTCTATGGCATCTGTAGAACTGACGATAGGGAGACTGTGAATGAGATTATCGGTTCGTTTTGTCTTTGTAATCCTGTGCTGCATGTTTGCGCATGAAGCAAGCGTAAAAGCTCAGTATCTAAACCCGCAAATCGCAGAGAAGAAGGTAACGATACACAGTGCTGCCATCCTTCCCGCAAAGGTCGAGATCACCAAAGAGAGCGCGAAAGGCTCGGAGATGATGGTCGCAGAATCTGCTGATATCAGTGGCAAAGTGATCGAGGCTGTGCGGCAGGCACTACAGCAAAAGAAAATCGGTGTTGTATCCAATTCATTTGAACCGTCTGCAATGGATGACAATCGAAAGTATACGCTGGCTGATATACAAAGCCGTTACGATAACCTGCTGCCAAAGCTCATGAAGAAATCGAAGGACGTCAAGAAGGCACGCTTCACCCTCGGCGACGAAGTGATGCTGTTAAACATTCATAAGGATGCGGATGCGCTGGTATTCATTCGCGGCCAGGGCAGAGTGTTCACAAAAGGCAAGACTGCTTTCTCATTGATCAATATTTTCAGTCTTGATTTTCCGTTCACTCAAATTACGGTTGGGATTGTAGACGCGCGTAGCGGCGAGGTGCTCGCATTCACAAAACCTCTTTCGGCCAGTAAGGTTCTTAAAGACCAAAAGGGGCTGAACAAGATGATTGAAAAATCCTTGAAGAAAATACCCGCAGCAGCACAGTAATCAACATCAGCTCTAATATGCTTTTTTGTGATTTTTGTGCCTTTTTGTGACTAACTTTACTGAATCGTCATGAGCGCCTTGTTACTCGCCACTCCACGCAAGTTGATCCACACCGATAGCTCTCCAACGCCTTTAAGTTGATCAGGAAGCGTCACTGTGACCTGTTTGATCCAACTGAAATTCGGAACTTCATTCACTGCTTGCACCGGTAGATCGTGAACGACGTTCTGCGCATCCTGAGCTCGAACGGTGATGGCCGACATGCCTTCGCCTGCCTTCAATTCGAGATTGTACGCAAACAACGTCACGCGCGTGGGCTGATTCAAATTTAAAGGATTCTGCGTTGAGATCACCGGGAAAGGTTCGCCCACTAGTCCAACCGAATCCAGAGCGGCTGCCCGTAGAGTATTCGTGCGAGTTAGCAACACGGGAACAGCTGGAGGATTGATTGGTACAAGCGTTACATCGATTCTTTGATAGTAAATGGCGGTCATTGCTTCATAACCGGAGTCAGTGCCGACGAGCAACCAGAGTTCCCCGTTGGAATTCGCATTCACCAAAGACGTGTGTTGGTAATGTCGCTCGAGCGAAACATATGTGGGCAAGAATGGATTGCATGGAATGCCATTAGCAATATTTGACACAGTAGAAGCAGCCACCCCGCTCTTATCCACATTCATCCGCAGCCAGTTAAAAATAGTAGGATAAATACTTGTAAGAACTGGCTGTGGTTCCGCCGGTGATGCGCCGGCCTTCATTGCCACACTTTCGCCTGGAGCACCACCAATGCCGAAACATCCGCTCTGTGCACTGGAGGCAAAGACCAGCGTAAAAGTAACTTGATAAGTTTGTCCTGCGACGACCCCATCAGCAGCAGTTAGTCGTCGTTTTAGAAACATGAATAGATCGTCTGAATGATTGTTGCCCTGGATATAAAAGCCGGTTCCATTGATACCAAGTTCGGGTGGCAAGGATCGAATCTCAGCCTTCAGTTCGTAGAAGCCGTTGTCGGTGAAAGGGGGATAGTCTGCAAAGCCGGCTTGCCATCCTTGCGCGCCGTTGCGGAAATCGTAACTGACTAAAACAGGCGCTGGAGTTCCCTGTGCGTGTGCAAGGGCGCTGATGGAGATGAGGAGAAAGAATACTGAGGCGGTCGTTGGCACGCGTCGCATGAAACTAACCCTCCTGAGCAATGTCAATTCCGTAACTGCGGTGGTCCACTGGAGATTGTAAAGTAGATCCTTGAAACGATCTAGAACTCTTCCGGGGTCACAGGTCTCGGTTGCGCGTTATGCATGCGGATTAACGAGAACTGCAACGTCGATGCGACGACTGCGTCGCGCAGGCGCCATAGACTCGGAACGAACCGCAGCTCAACATCGCGTTTGAGTAACTCAAGGATCAAATCGTCGAAAACTTCAACGCCTACCGGCACAACAGGAAGTTTGCTGACAAAGTACCCGGCACACTCATCAATACACTCGAACGTATCCGACGGAAGGTGGTAACAGAAAAGTCGAGACGATCGGAGGCGTTCGAACCATCCGCTTTCGATTGCGACGACCGCTTTACTCTCGCCCAGAAACTTTTCTACATCGGCATTTGTGGTTTGTGGTCCAGCATAAAAAGTCACGCGCGGGCATTCACGTGGAACGAGGTAGTTGCGGAGGCGCTCCGCATCAACGGCCCAGACAAGTTCCTGACCGGCGCTTTGCGACCAGCGCGGCTCGAATAGTTCAATACCAGCTTGTTCACTGACGTGAAATAACATCTCGCCTGAGGTTCGCGAGAGACTATCAGTAATAGCCACAAAAGGCACAGAAATCACACAATCATTTGTGAAAGTACGTTATACGAGAAATTAGCCACAGATAACACGGATTGTTTACGGATCTAGAACCTGGATCCGTAATTAATCCGTGCAAATCCGTGGCCGATGCGACTTTCGTGCAAACCAGTTCAAGCTTTTAGCTTGGCCAGAGTATATTCAAGCCCCAAAGAGACACCGATGTCGAGCACGTATGAAGAGACGTATCGTAGCTGGCTTGCGGATCCGGAACGCTTCTGGGCCACCGCGGCCGAAGCGATTCATTGGTACAAGGAGTGGGACCACGTACTCAACTCATCACGTGCTCCCTTCTACCGCTGGTTCTCGGGCGGCGTAGTCAACACCTGCTATAACCTGCTCGACGTGCATGTCGCAAACGGCCGCGCGGAACAGATTGCTCTCATCTACGATAGTCCTGTTACTGACGTCGTTAAGACTTACACATATCGCGCACTTTTGGACGAAGTCGCGATGTTTGCCGGAGCACTCCGGCAGCAAGGCGTGGTGAAAGGTGATCGAGTGATCATCTACATGCCGATGGTTCCCGAAGCATTGATCGCAATGGTTGCGTGTGCCCGTATCGGTGCAATTCACTCGGTGGTTTTTGGAGGCTTTGCTGCGGACGAACTAGCCACTCGCATTAACGATGCGCGTCCGAAGGTCATCGTTTCCGCTTCATGCGGCATTGAAGTGAATCGCGTGATCCCTTACAAGCCGATGCTTGATAAAGCAATCAATTCGGCAAAGGCCAAACCCGGGCGCTGCATCATCCTGCAACGACCGCACGCTGAAGCGGAGCTGCGCGCGCCGCGAGATATCGATTGGCATGACGCATTGGCAAGTGCCGAACCTGCCGATTGTGTTCCAGTAGCCGCGACTGATCCTCTCTACATTCTGTACACGTCGGTACAACCGGTATTCCGAAAGGTGTCGTGCGCGATAACGCGGGTCACCTGGTTGCTCTGAAGTGGAGCATGAAAAATATCTACGGCGTGGAACCTGGCGAAGTCTTTTGGTCTGCTTCTGATCTCGGTTGGGCCGTCGGTCACTCTTACATTGTTTATGGACCATTGCTGAACGGAAATACCACCATCCTTTACGAAGGCAAACCGGTCGGCACACCGGATCCCGGTGCATTCTGGCGCGTGATTTCTCAACACAATGTTTGTGCATTTTTCACTGCTCCGACCGCCTTTCGTGCTATCAAACGCGAGGATCCTGCCGGAGACTATTTACAGAAGTACAAGCTAAAAAATTTCCGCACGCTGTTCTTAGCCGGCGAGCGCTGTGATCCAGACACACTTTCGTGGGCACAAAGCCGTTTAGGTGTGCCTGTCATAGACCACTGGTGGCAGACCGAAACCGGTTGGCCCATCGGCGCCAACTTCGCCGGTCTCGGATTGCTGCCAGTCAAACCCGGTTCTTGTGGCAAAGCAGTTCCGGGATATGACGTGCGCGTTTTGGACGACGAAGGATCACAAGTTGGCGAGAACCAGATCGGCAACATCGTGATCAAGCTACCGCTGCCTCCCGGCTGTTTGCCGACACTATGGAACAACGACGCGGGATATCGCGAGTCTTACACCGATTCGTATCCTGGTTATTACAAGACCGCGGATGCCGGTTACAAAGATGAAGATGGTTATCTTTGGATCATGAGTCGCACGGACGACATCATCAATGTTGCTGGACATCGACTCTCGACCGGCGCATTGGAGGAGGTGCTTGCCGCCCACGCAGACATAGCTGAGTGCGCTGTGATTGGCGTGATCGATGAGATGAAGGGTGAGGTTCCGCTTGGCCTGGTGGTGCTGAAAAAAGGAGTCGCAAGGTCGCACCAGGAGATCGCAGCTGAACTGATTCAACTCGTGCGCGAGCGAATCGGACCGATTGCCTGCTTCAAAATAGCGACCGTTGTGGAACGCCTCCCTAAAACGCGTTCAGGAAAGATCGTGCGCGGCACGATAAAGAAGATCGCTGATGGTGTTGAGTATCGGACTCCACCAACGATCGAAGACGCCACCGTCCTCGACGAGATTACAGCTAACCTAAACGCTCTTGGCTATCCGAGATCATCTCAGTAACTTAGCCTGCGAAGCAGGCGAAAGCATAAAGCCTGGGGCGTGAGCCCCAGGGTTGATATGACAAAACATTTCAAAGCCCGTGAAACGGGCGACAGTCTTGGCATAGAGCGCTGTCGCCCGCTTCACGGGCTGCAAATGTTCTGTTATGTGGTCCTGGGGCTCACGCCCCAGGCTTTATACTTTCGCCTGCTTAGCAGGCTAAGACCTCCGGCTATTCATCCTTGAGCAGTCCGCGCAGCTCATCACGCAGCTCGGGGTTGTTCTCGTGACCGTGTGAAAGTGTTGCATGCTGAACGGCTATATCGAGGACTTCATCTTCCGTTCCGGAGATCCTCAGCGAACAATTCTTTTCACTCGGATACTCTCGGCAGTCGATAAATTTGCGCGTTTGTCGAGTTGGGGTTGCCGACATGATCAAATACTCCTTAGCTTTGTTGGGATTTTCTGCGTTGGAATTTTAGCTGACGACGGTCTCACGGTCGAGTTGAAAGACGCAAAGGCGTGTCGGGATTCTGACGGCAGGGATCGGGTGGCTTTGGTGTCGAGCTCTTACGAGTTGTAGTTCTCTCATCCAGTTTTGCGAGTGCGCATTCCGCTTCACTCAAACGAAGACTCAATCTTTGAACCTCTTCTCGCAGGAGAATGATCTCGCGATCGTCGGTGCTCGGTTGCGCGACTGGCGGCCGTTGCGAAGTTACGTATTGCTGTAGCCGGCTTATGCTCGACTCAACCGAGTAGAACCGTTGCTCGAGTAAACTCAGTCGACGGTCCAGGCTACTGACATCCTGCATCTCGGAAGAGCTCTTTGCCATTACACCTATGCCGAGACACAACAAAATACCCAGCACCAAATTCAACCGCTTCATATTCCCTCCTTGTCAATGTGAATGCTACTCCTTGATGTCGTAGACCCACAACGTGCCGAGATCGCGGATGTATAGCCTGCCGTTGGCAATCACCGGGTATGCAAATGATCCTTCGGGAAATTGCTCACCCTTCTTACGCTGCGGTAGAGCCGGTGGAGTGAATTTGCCCTTCATGCGAAACGCTTCCGGAGTTGCTTCAACCAACGCGACTTCGCCACTTACGAAGTGACAATACAAATGCCCGTCAGCCGCAGCCACTGAAGCCCAACCGAAATCCTTTGCTTCCCATTTCACTTTTCCTGTCGTGAACTCTGCCGCGACCAGCTTTTGTCCGACTTCCGTTCCATAAATATGATCGCCCACCAGTACTGCTCCACCAATACCGTTCGGTAATCCACGTATGAAGTAAACCTGCTCGGCGGCAACGCCGTTGGCATCCGGCTTCAAACGGACCATCCCACCGCCGACACCAAGAGCACCGGTGTACACATACTCGTTCCGCGCAACGGGTGTGAAATACTGCGCCGGACCTTTCGCTACTTCCTTGTACCGCCACAGAAATTGTCCGGTCTTCGCATCGACACCAACGATGCCTTTGCTCAACAACTGCACATACTGTTTCCGCCCGCCACCTTGAACAACAATCGCCGATGCATAACCCGCAGGATCGCCGCCGGGTATCGCCGATTTCCAAACCAACGCACCTGTCTTTTTGTTGAGTGCGACCATTGTCGCATCTGCGCCGCCAGGTGTTACTACAACAAGATCGCCGTCGACGAGCGGAGATTCTGCGTACGCCCATTCACCCGGCTGCCCGCCAAACTCTTTCCGGATGTTCTTTTGCCAACGGACCTTGCCGCTCTTCGCTTCGAGACAGGCGAGATCGCCATCGGAGCCGAGCGCATAAACGAAGTCTCCATCAATCGTAGGCGTTGACCGTGCTTTGGGATAGTTTGGACTCTGGTTCGGATTGCCGACATTGCCGACGCGCGTGGTCCAGATAACTTTTCCATTCTGCGTCGAGAGGGCCTGCACAAACTCATTGTCCATACCGCGATTACTCATCAGGTAGATTCGCGTGCCGACAACAGCAGGCGTCGAATAGCCGTCGCCAATATCGTTCACTTGCCAGAGCAGCTTCGGTCCCTCGGCGGGCCATTGCTTAAGCAGACCTGTTTCAGACGAGACGCCGCTACGGTCCGGACCGCGCCATTGCGGCCAGTCGCGAAAGTTGGCTGAGTTGGTTACAGGAACTGCTGAGAAGCACAAACAAAGGGTTGCGAGAAGGGTCAGTAATCGCGACTTCACGGATTTCTCCTTTGGATGATGGTGATTCCTTTTGAAAACTTGCCGCGTGTGAGTTACGGATCACTTTGACGAAATGTTTCGTTGTAGTGAAGAGGTACAACTGTAGGGGCGGCCCTCTGTGGCCGCTCGTCTCGTGAATATAGCGTGTTGGGAAGGACGGGCGGCCACGGAGGGCCGCCCCTACAGTTGGATGGTGGCTACTGGAATGTAGTCTTTATGATCGCGCTGTTACTCGCAGGTCCGTGCAACTGAACCTTCACCGACAAATCTCCCGGCGCGTCATTTATACTATCCGGTAAACGGACAACAATCTGCGTAAGACCGTCAACTGGTGTAAACGCGCCTACGTATTCAACCGCTAACGAATAAACGCCTCCAACACCATCTTCAGCAGTAACGGTCACGTTCGCGGCAGTGTCAGTGGGCAGAAGCCCGAGTCGCCAAACAAACAACGACACTCGACGGCGATGGTCCTGGTTGTCCAGGTTGAACGGATTCGTCAGCGAGAACGGATCGGCCGTCATGGTTACTGAGTCCAGGGCGACAGCGCGTCCGGTATTCGGATCAATCAACAACACCGGCGCATCGTCGTTCAAGATTGTGCCGACGCCCTGAGCATCGACGATAGTGGCATTCACCGCATTCGAGATATTGAAAAAGAATGTCTCGTCTGCTTCATTGGCCGTGTCGCCGAAGACGTTTATCGAAAGATTTTTCGTCGTGTCACCCGGGCTGAAGATGAGTGTTCCCGAGGCAGATTGATAGTCCACTCCAGCAGTCGCGGTGCCTGCGGCCGTCGCATAATCAACTGTGACCGTAGAGCTACTCGGAGAAGAAAGCGTCACGGTAAACGTCAACGAGCGTGTGCCGCTATCACCCTCATTAACCGAAACATCATTGACCGAAACCGTCGGCACGACGACCGCGGTGCCTGTTCCACTCGCAAAATTTCCACTGTCGTCAGCAATCTGTATCGTGGTGTTGTAGTTTCCGGCGGCGGTAAACGTGTGTGTTCCCGTGACGTTGAATCCGCCGCTGCCATTTGCAGATACGGAACCTGCTGACGGTGCGGTGCCGTCGCCCCAATTGATAGTGGCAGTGAAACTGGCAGCCGTTTTGGTGTTATCGAAAGTGATGAAGGTCGCAACCTGGACCGTTGCAGGAACAGAGTC
>DASUYO010000407.1:0-3054 GCA_036377375.1 Pyrinomonadaceae bacterium | reverse complement strand
CGAGCACTTTGCAGCCGACATCATTGTCATGATTCAGGGTGACGAGCCGATGATCACACCGGAGATGATCGAGAGTGCGTTGGATCCACTCCGGGCCGATTCATCAACTTCCTGCGTTAATTTGATCCATCGCATTACGAGTCAACGGGAATTCGTCGATCCCAACACCATAAAAGTCGTTGCTGATTTAAATAGCAACGCGCTGTATTTCTCCCGTTCTCCGATTCCGCACGGGAATTTTCAACTGAGGAAAGCAAACATCTTTAAGCAAGTCTGCGTAATTGCATTTACACGCCAGTGCCTGCAAGAGTTTTCACGGCTTCCATCTACTCCCCTGGAACGCGCCGAGTCGATGGATATGCTGCGCTTGCTCGAGCATGGCAAGTGTGTACGTCTTGTGGAGACGCAGGTAGCAACTCACTCGGTCGATACGCCCGAGGATCTGGAACTCGTGCAGACGATGATGAAGGACGACCAGTTAATGCGATGACCTGGAGGATTTTGATTACCGCACCTTACTTCCTGCCGGTAGTCGAATACTATCGTTCACAACTCGAAGCGCAAGGCATGGAGCTCGTTATCGCCGACGTGCGAGAACGATTGAGTGAAGAAGAGCTCTTACCGCTCGTGCCGACAGTGCACGGTGCAATCTGCGGTGACGACCAATTCACGGACCGAGTTCTTCGAGCAGCCTCGCACCTGAAGGTGATTTCAAAGTGGGGTACCGGTACTGATTCCATCGACCGTAACGCAGCGGAACGTCTCGGCATTCGCGTCTTAAACACTCCCAACGCGTTCACGGATTGTGTGGCGGACAGCACATTGGGTTACGTGCTCAATTTTGCACGCCAACTTTATCGGATGGACCAGGATGTTCGGAGTGGGAAATGGATCAAACCCGATGCTGTTACGTTGCGCGAGTGCACGCTGGGCGTGATAGGTGTCGGTAACATTGGAAAGGCTGTCGTGCGTCGTGCGGCCGCCTTCGGCATGACGGTTCTCGGTTGCGATCCAGTCACGGTATCTGAATCTTTTTGCGCGGAGACTGGTCTAAAGCTTGTCTCACTGCCTGAGCTACTTGCGGCGTCGGATTTTATTACGCTGCACTGCGATCTTAATCCCACCTCATATCACCTGATTGACCGTCCTCAATTTGATTTGATGCGACCCACTGCTTACCTCATCAATACGTCACGTGGGCCCGTTGTTAATGAGTCGGCACTCATCGATGCTTTGGCCGGCGGCAAGATCGCGGGCGCGGCATTGGACGTATTTGAAATTGAGCCACTGCCATTTGATAGCGAACTGCGGAAGATGAACAATTGTCTGCTTGCGCCGCACAATGCCAACTGCGGATTGGCGGCGAAAAAGCGAGTGCACGAATCAACGATTCAGAATCTGCTTACGGGTTTAAAGCAGGCAAACTGATGGCGATGATCGCACCAAAACAGGAGTCGATGCCTGGAAACGCGACTTGCTCACTCTACCGTGGAATTAGAAACCTTCTGCGTTGCGATCAAGCGGAGGTGGTTGAAAGCATCGCCCGTTACGTGATTTCTCAGCATCGCAGTGTTCGCCTGGTCTCGCGTTTTGTCGAATTTACAAAAGACACTCCCATACCGGCGTTGCTGACGTTGCTCGCCTGGGCGAGAAGTTTTCTCGCTGTATGTCCGGAAGGTCCGTTGGTCGGTGCCGGCTGGATTGCTCGATTAAATAATGAGCGTCGAGTGATCGAACCCTTGATCGCAATGGCTCCTGAGCTGCGTTGGACAGAATTGAAGTTTCAATCGCGTATAAGTATCCGAAGTGCCCTTAAACTTACTGCGCAGAATTTAAGATCGATTCGTCGAGTCTACAAGATTAGTCGTCGGATGCATCTTCACTTTGAGGCGTTCAAGGCGATGCGAGTGCTTGAGCTGCTTGGTTATTATGCTCGCTACCTCGAGCTTTTTAGTGAGGGAAACTTCGCTATCGCATTGACTTCCAATCACAGCAATCCGCACGGAATCGCTTTCAATCTCGCTGCGCGGAAGTGTAGCGTTCCAGTCGTGCTCATTTCACACGGCATGCCGGTGCGCCCCGTCGCGCGACTCAGGTACGATCTCGCAGTTGTGCACTCGGAAGCGGCGGCCAAAACATATCGCGAGGAGGGATGCGAAATCGAGCGTGTACTTATCCATGGACGAAAACAGGATTGCGTTCCGATGCATGCTGGCCCATTACCGCAGAAGATCAATGTTGGAATTTTTCTTTGCAAGGACGTCAATGAGCGACAGTTAAAAATGCTGATTGAGAATCTCCTGACAAACGATCGCGTAGCTCGCGTCCTTATTCGTCCTCATCCCAAGAATCTCTGGCGCAACATTAATTCGTGGATCAATTCACTAGGCGACGCAAGGCTATGCCAGAGTTGCAAACCGAATGTTCGCGACGATCTAAAAGGACTTGATGTACTGTTTGGCGGTAATTCGAGCGTGCTTATCGACGGAGTCATCGCCGGGGTTCTGAGCGGGTATGTCGACGGTTTGGACCACGGCTCTCCAGATCTCCATCGATTCGTTGCGGCCGGGTTGATTTATCGGAGTGAGGTCGATCCAGATCTCGATGAGATATGGCGATTTTACCAACGGCCAGGATGGCGCCAGACATTAAAAACATTTGCGAATGTTGATGAGGACGAATCGACAGTTCTCGCAGAAACGTTAAAGGTCATCACCAATATTCGAAATGCACGTCAGAGTGTTAGCTAGTTCTGCAGTCGCGATTTCCGGTAAGTAGTGAAGCCAAACCAAAGTCCATAAAAGAGACTCAGCATTACAACCCCACTTACAACCGCAGCAGAGGCAGACTCCGTTATTTTTCTGACAACAACAAACAGATCTCCGCACATCCCAACAGGCAGGGTAAGCATCGCTGCCAGCATGAAGTTGGTCGCAACGCTATGAAACCGTTCAGTGTCTTCTCCTCTTTCAACGATGCGGTGGTACGCTGCCGGTGTCATTAAAAGGATCACGCTCACGCCCATTACCCACAGACTGATCATGTGAACATACT
>DASUYO010000406.1:0-2984 GCA_036377375.1 Pyrinomonadaceae bacterium | reverse complement strand
GGCAGTGATAATAGTCCTGGTAAAATTCGTAAAAGTCGCGCTTCGTCGAAAACTTTGGTGCGCGTGGCAGCACGAAAGCTTGATCGCCACTGGTGACGACTACGAACTCTCCATCCTCGACCGGCGCAAACGCTCCCGTCTCGTAATCGAATGTCACGTTAACTTTGTTGGCAGACTTCGTTCGCTTTAAGTATTTGGAGACGAGTGAAGGGAACGCCGGTGCGATGTCGAGTCGCTCCTCGCAAACCGGGCACGTGTTGAGGCCCGTGACGAACGAGGCGTTTGCCTCGTCGCAAGTATGTTCATGCAAATCAGCCGAGGCCGGGCTCAGGCACCCGGGGCATGAAGGCTGAGGCACACCGTCCGCCGTCAACGTGAAGTTTTTGGTTTGCAGCGGCGTATTCGACTCGAAGCTGATGACATAGCAGCGGTCACACAGGTAAAGGAGTGAGCTTCGTCGGGTGCAAACCGGACAGCGCTGTAAACCGTATTGGTCAAAGTCGACTGGGCAAAAGTGTTCGCAATTACAGCAGTATTGCCACTGCAATTGGGCTGGAGCTGTGGCCTGACCTTCAAAGTCGATCTCGCCGAGAATGTGACCGCGGTTTTCACACTTGATGGGACTTTGCCGGGGGGCGAAAAATCCTCGTTTGTGCTCGGGACAGAATACTCTCATTTTCGTAGCTCCCTTCAGTGACAGGTGACCGTTCAAGTTGTACTTGGCACGAAGCATGACATAGTTGCTTGGGGAGATACGGATTACAGATGAAAATAAACGGGAAGAGGTTTGCGGATTCGTGCATAGATTAAGGTCATCCGCCAAATTTTGCAATCCGTTTTCAAATATCGTAGGCCGAAGGCGTTGGCTAATTTCAGCCCAGCTACGCCGAAGGCGTTCGCTAATTCCAGCCCAGGATTGGAGCGCAGCGACAACCCTGGGTTCGCAATTTATAAAAAGCCGACGGAACCCTGAAAGGGTTCATCGGGCGGCAAACCCTTTCAGGGTTGTCTATTTTTTACGCTTGTATACCCAGGGTTCTCGCTACATTCGAACTCTGGGCTGGAATTAGCGAACGCCTTCGGCGTTATCAAATTGTATCCTAACTACTGTTTGCGGCATACGTCGCGGAGGGCGGTGTACGTGACGACATTGAGATTTGATTGCATCTGGTTGGGTTGGTCGCGGATGAAGCGGACAAGAACGTCGGCGAGCTGCTCGTCTGACATCTTTCCACTGCACGTTTTCAGCCAGTTTAAATTTTCCTCGGGCGCTCCGAAGAACGGCGCGACCAGCATGCCGTTGATCTCACCAGTGACGTAGGCTCGCCGCTCGGTATCGCTCATGTCGAGATAGTCTTTGGCAGTGAAAAAGCCGGGACTGATCTTCACTGTTTGTTGGTTGGCGTAAACACAGACAAAAGCGACCAGTGCAATCAATGGGAGCAGTAATTTCATAAACACCTCCAGCAGGTGCAGTCTACACAACCCACAAAAAAGCACAAAAAGCGCAGCAAGTGATTTGCGCCTTTTGTGCTTCTCTTGCGGCTTCTAAATCTTTGCGGCCTACTTCGTGATCGTGCCGCAGGCGATCCGACCGCCCGAGTTGCCCGAGGGATCGGTCTTATAGTCGTCCGCTTTCTCATGGACGATCAGCGACGTGCCGCCATTCGAGAAGAGCGAGTTGTCATCAAGACTCACACGCACATCGGTCAGGGTTGCCTTTGCTTTGCCATTCTTGTCGACCGTAAAGTTCAGTATGTCGCCGGCATGCGGCCCCTTCGGATTCTTTATTCCATGCATTTTGTTCGTAGGATTGAAGTGAGGTCCCGAGGTCTGAAAGTCTGGACCTTCGCACTTCGCCATCTGATGGAAGTGAATCCCATGTTGACCCGGCGTCAGATTTTTCAGATCAAGCTTTATTCTGACTCCGCCTTTTCTGTTTATAGCGGTGAGCGTCGCCGTGCCGATTGACTCACCTTGCGCGTTCTTCAGCTCAACAGTGTGACCGCCCATGTGTTGAGCAGTCGCATACGAAAGCAAACCTCCGATGATCACTCCAGCAACGATCCACGCAATGAAATGCTTCCTAATCATTTCTTCCTCCTGCTGTGAGACTGTACTAACGGGCACTTTCAGGTTTCAGCGCTTTGCTCTTTGTTGCGGCTGTATTATCCACTCGTCGTCTTCCCAGCGCCAGCAGAGCGATGAGGGCCGAGAGCATTAATAACCACAACAGCGGACGAACCCCGCCGAATAACCTGTATCCCCAGCCAGGGGACTGATATAAAGATAATTCAGTCGTGGGCGTGGTCCAAACGGTGCCATCGAGACTTGCCTTGGAATGTTCGAGAATTCCTCGTAGACCTTCAAGCGCCTTTTTCTGAACCACCTCTCGCTTCAGCTTTCCGAATGGTCCTTCCAGGCCGTCCGCGCGCGAACGATTCTCGTAAACGAGATAGGCACTGTTAGGTGCACCGGGAACATTCACAAATGCCGTCAGGGCAAGAGAGGCGTTGAAGTAGTGGTTTGCGTAAAGCTGTTTCGATGCGACGAGTACTTGTGGTCCAACGTCGCTGTTGCGCTTGTAAATCGAAATGTGATTGATCGTGATGACGGGTTTGAGACCGAACTTGATTTTCGACCACACAATCGCGTCTTCGAGCAGTTGCAAGCCTGCTTTTTCATTGGCCAGATACTGATTGATGTAACTCGAAGCGGAGCTAAGCGCGCGTTGTTCTGCTGCCAGACTCACCTGATCTCGCTTATCGCTGTACTCGATCAACGCTGCTTCGCCGCGCGCCCGGTAGTCTTTGACGTAATCCAGGAGCATCTGCTTGAAAAGGTTCGTTACCTTGAGCTGGTAGTCAGGTGCGTCCCAGTTGATCTCTTTGCGAAACCGCTCAATCATCGCTGCCGAGAGTTTTATCTGACAGTCGCCTACAACACATTCCTTGAGATCATCGATGTCGCGAGGTTCAAGAGTG
>DASUYO010000405.1:0-5996 GCA_036377375.1 Pyrinomonadaceae bacterium | reverse complement strand
CTGTTCCGGCAGCTTCAGTTGACGACGAGACTTGAAACTGAGAAGGGCATTCTTCGCGATCGAGTTCGCGAAGCCACCATCGAGCTGGAGAAACGAAACCAGCAGCTTCAGGAAACTAACCTCGAACTTTGGCGCAGCAATCGCCGGATGAATGAATTGGGACGTCTCGCCGCTGCCGGTCAAACAGCCGCGCACTTTGCACACGAAGTCGGAACTCCACTCAACCTGATCAGCGGTCACGTTCAACTGCTCAAATCCGATCTTGAACGCGATCCTCGCGATGCTGAGTCGCGCATACGAACCATCAGTGCCCAGATCGAGCGCATTGAAAGAATTGTTCGCCGAATGCTTGACAAGACGCGGTTCGAAACTGAACTTTCGCCACTCGATCTGAACGCAGTATTGCGTAAACTCTTCGACGCGATGTCGCCTGCATTCGACAAGCGAAACATTTTACTCATCGAAAACCTCGCTCCCAATCTCCCACTGATGGCTGGTTCGTCGGATCGTTTACAGCAACTGTTTTTGAACCTTATCAACAACAGCATGGACGCGATGCCTGAAGGTGGCGAGATTCAGATTCACACTACGGTCGATGACAAGGCAGGCAAGGCACAACGAATCGTCGTCGATTTCACTGATACGGGATTCGGCATGACGTCAGACGTGATGACTCACATCTTCGACCCGCTCTACACCACGAAAGGTCGCGGCCACGGAACGGGTTTAGGATTAGTGATTGTCAGTCAAATCGTCACCGAGCATGGAGGCACGGTTCAAGTTCAAAGTGAGCTTGGAAAAGGCACGCGCTTTCGACTTACGTTTGCCGCGATTCCGAATGAATTGGCTTCGGAAATAGACGAGCACGAGACTGAAGTCGAGTTTATCCGATGAAACGCATTTTAGTTGTTGACGACGATCAGGACTCATGCGAATTGCTGCGCGAGATCTTCAGCGCGGAAGGTTGGCACGTCGACATCGCACTCGATCCGGCACAGGCGTTCAGCGTAGCGGAGAAAGAGAGACTCGATCTCGTCGTCAGCGACGTAAACCTCGAGGCGAATCAATCAGGATTGGATCTGTTAAAAGATTTGCGCGCGCAGTGCCCGGTGATTCTCGTAACCGGGTTTGGCACGCTCGACTCTGCTGTCGAAGCGGCACGCGAAGGTGCCTGGGATTTCATCTCCAAGCCTTTCAAGGTGCAGGAAGTTGTGGCAATCGCGCGGCGTGCGCTCGAGCAGGATCCTAATCACGACGGCGCTGATCGGACTGCTAAGCAACTCTCCGGACAAGGCGGATTAGTCGGTCGCTCGCCGGTAATGATCGACCTCTACAAAGAGATCGCACGCGTTGCGCCCACGCGATCCACGGTCCTGATAGTCGGCGAATCAGGTACAGGAAAAGAGTTGGTGGCGCGATCGATCCATCAACACAGCACGCGATCCTCTGGTTTGTTCGTTGCAATCAACTGCGGCGCGCTCACTGAAACGCTTTTGGAAGCGGAACTGTTTGGCCACGTTCGTGGAGCATTCACAGGCGCGGTTGGCGATCGTCGAGGACTCTGGGAAGAAGCATCAGGGGGAACACTCTTTCTCGATGAGATAGGCGAGACGAGTGCTGCGTTCCAGGTAAAACTTTTGCGCGCGTTACAGGAAGGAGAAATCCGGCGAGTAGGCTCGTCGCGGGCAACACAGGTAGATGCGCGCGTGCTTGCGGCGACAAACAGGAATCTCGAGCGTGATGTAAAGGCTGGGAAGTTTCGTGAAGATCTCTTTTACCGGCTGAGTGTGGTAACCCTGCGAGTACCTGCACTCAGAGAGCGCCGGACCGACATTCCATTGCTGGCCGAGCGTTTCCTCGATGTGGTGCTGGATCGAGAAGGGAACAAGCAGTTAGCGTTGTCCGAGGAGACCATCAGAACGGTCGTAGCTTACAACTGGCCGGGGAATGTGCGTGAGCTTGAGTCGGCGATCGAGTATGCCGTGCTGCACGCGCGGGGAAACAACATTGCTCCGGAAGACTTACCGGAAAAACTCCAGTCGGCCCAGGTGCGCTCAGCAGCGCGCTCGCCACTGTCAGCTCTGTTTGAGGACTTACCGCCAATTGACGAGCTGGAGCGGCGTTATCTGCTTTACGTTCTGGAAGTCGCTGGTGGAAATCGGACGCGAGTTGCTGAGATTCTCGGTATCGATCGCCGCACGCTTTACCGGATGATCGAGCGTTACGGTATCGACTCCAACGCCGAATAGAGCCGCAAAAAGGCACAAAAAGCACAAAAGCTGAAAAGCTCTTGTGCCTCTTGTGTGCCGCTTATGTGCCTCTTTGTGCTGTCTTTACTGCGTCGTACACGACGTGTCGTCTATTACAAACGATGTTTGTAAAGAAGAGTCTTCCTGCCCCAGGAAGTAGATCCGAATTGTCTGTCCTTTAAACGAAGTCAGATCGAAAGTCTTCTGCACGTAACCAGTCGTCTTGTTCAGGTTCGAGTAGGTCGCAAGAGTCGAGAGCACTGTGTTGCTCGAATTGCGAATTTGTACTTGTAACGTGTCGAAGGGGGTCGTCGTTGTCGTTTCGGCGGTATTGATCTTTAGCCAGAAAGTCAACGTGACGGTCGTCGCGCTCGATGGCACCGTGATCTGCTGATAAAGCGTGTCCGTGTGCGTCGTGCCATAACCATCAAGCCATGCGTACCACGATCCACTCCGAGGTGTTTGTCCCGTTGAGTTAGTAATCACGCCGGCAGTTGCGACCCAGTTGACGCCTCCCGACTCGAAGCCGCGGTTGAGCAACAACTCTGTTCCGGGTGGAGGCGGTGGGGGTGCGCCAGTCAACAGCGAATAGAGCAGTCGATTAGGCGAGCCGCTACCAGCATTCGTCACCTTGTTCGCAGTAGAGCTATTGATGATTGCTGCTGTTACCGTCGCCGGCGAGGCCGTCGGATTTGTTTCGAGAAATAACGCAGCGACGCCCGTCACGTGCGGCGTCGCCATCGACGTGCCGGAGATCGTGTTAGTCGCGGTGTCGCTCGTATTCCATGAAGACGTAATGCTGCTGCCGGGAGCAAAGATGTCGAGGCACGTGCCGAAATTTGAGAATGAGGAGCGTGCATCGGTGCTGGTCGTTGAGCCGACAGTGATCGCACTTGGAACGTCTGCCGGCGAGGTGGTGCAGGCATCGACGTTGCTGTTTCCCGCTGCAATCGAATACGTCACTCCATCGCTGATCGAATTAGCGACTGCGGTATCGAGTGCGGATGAAAGGCCGCCACCCAAACTCATATTCGCTACTGCTGGTTGGCCCGCCTGATGATCTGAGGTAACGAAATCCACTCCGGAAATGACGCCCGAGTTGGTTCCGCTGCCGCTGGAATCGAGCACGCGAACGGCCACCAGCGTAACGTTCTTTGCGACGCCATAGGTCGAACCGCCAACTGTGCCGGAGACGTGGGTGCCGTGTCCGTTGCCGTCGTTAGTGCCCAGTCCATCGTTGATAGCTGTGAAACCGGAAATCACGCGTCCGGCGAATTGCGTGTGAGTCGCGCGGATTCCCGTATCGATGATGTAGGCCTTCACTCCCGAACCCGTCGCGGTGTAGTTGTAGTTTCCATCGAGAGGCAGATCGCGTTGATCGATGCGATCGAGTCCCCATGTTGCGCCAGTTTGAGTCGTGACCGCACTGACCACACCATCCTCTTCGACAAATGCGACTTGCGGATCGTTGGCCAGTCTCATGGCTTGTTCTTCAGACATGCGCACAGAAAAACCTTTGATGGCGTGCTGATACATATGGCCGCCGGCACGATCGCCACCAAACTCGTGTGATAAGCGAGCAGCTTCGCTGGCGACGTCGGCGACATTGTTTTTGAGTACGACGATGTACTGATTGGCAATTCGTTTATCCGTGCGCATGCGACGGAATTTGGATTGGCCGGGATTAGAGTCCTGACCGTGAACCACAGTGAGGACTATCACTGCAATAGAAATAGCTACGAGAACAAACAATGCGAGCGTTTTCTTCATACATAACCTCCAGTGAGTTACGAATCGTTGTTGATGTATTGGGAGGTCGGAGATTTTCGGGAGGAGGAGTCTACCTGGGTTTCTGGGTCCGAAGATGATAGAGCGGAGGTAAGACAAAAGCAAGCCACAAAAAAGCACAAAAGTCACAGAAACTGACTGAAAGTATTTGTGCCTTTTCTGCTTCTTTGCGGCTCAACTGTAACTCAGAAGATCAGCTTCAGTGCCAACTGAATATTCCTTGGACCACCACCGCCCATGAATGGGTTGCCGATGCCGACGTCGGGTGTGACTGTGATGGGAAGGAATCCCGTGCCTCTGCCGGTCACTGGATCGATCGACGACGTCATGTCGGCGGCAAAGCCCGGCAAAAGAGGATTAGAGAAGTTTGGATGATTGAAGATGTTGAAGACTTCTGCGCGTAGTTGAAGACGTAACTTCTCGGTGATGTCAGTGTTTTTGAAAATCGAGAAGTCAACGTTGTGATAACCAGGACCACGCAGAGCGTTTCGGCCAAGAGAGCCGAAATGCCAGGTTCCGGGAATGCATGACGCAGCGCTGCCGTCACCAGCTGGATCGAGAGTGCACGGAACTTTGAATGCCGACAGGTTAATGAACCTGTCAGGCGCGCTCGTGCCCGCATAAGGATCCCCAATCAGATCAGGCCGAGGGAAAAATTCGCCGGTGTTGTTGTAATCGTCAAACAACGTCAGGTGAAACGGATTGCCGCTGTTTATCGTGACCACCGTGTTTAGTTGCCAGCCCTTGCCGAAGCGCGGATGTGATTTCGAGAAGTTTGGAATCGCATAACTGGCCGCGAGGATGAAGCGGTGTCGATTGTCAAAATTCGAGTTTGCTTTCTCGCAGCGCGTGCAGTAGCTATTGTCAGGCTGCGTAGCATTTGCCACGTAGTCTTGCCCGTCTGAAGCGTTGTCGATCGAATGTGACCAGGTGTAATTGACTTGCGTCGAGAAGCCTCTGCGATCGCGTACTGAGAAACTCGTTTGCAGTGCGTTGTAATTCGAGATCGCAGTGGTCTCGAGTTGATTGACGTAGAAGAATGTTCCTCCCGAAGGGGCGAAAGGCCCGTTGTCGAAAGGCCGCGCCGAAGAAACGCTCGGATTTACAGGTTGATTGATGTCACGGTAACGAAACAGCCTGGTGCCGTGCGAGCCGACATAACCAACTTGCAGCACGCCATTTTTAAACAATTCTCGCTGAATGTTCAGATTATAGTTTTGCACGTAAGGCGTGCGCAGGTTTGGATCGACTGCGAATACGTCGGAATCGAGAAAATCCGTAAAGATAGGAACGCCGTTCTCGATCGTATCCACTGTTGAAAATGAAAACAGAATTGGAGCCGGTCCAACAGGATTAAAAGCCGGGCCGGGATTGAACGTATTAAACGGGAGTTGTCCGGCAAAAAAGTCTTGCGAGAACGCGTCGTAGAATAGACCCCAACCGGCACGCACAACCGTCTTGCCGTTTCCGTTGATGTTCCACGCCAGACCAACACGCGGTGAGAAGTTATTCCAGTCGCGATCGTAGAGGCGCGGAAGTTGCGGTGAACCGACTTGGACCAGCCCAAGCGTTGGATCGAAGTTGCTCAGCAAATGGTTCTTCTCGTCGATGACCCCGAAGTAATCCCAACGCAGTCCAAGGTTAAGTGTTAATTCCGGGCGGTAGCGAAATGTATCCTGTACATAACCTGCATGTGAGTTCTGGAAAGTAAAGCGATTGGAATTACCACGAGCAGCACGGCCACCGCTCAACGTGCCGGAAATAAAATCCGCGAGCGAGCCGAAATCCAAACGACCGCGATAGCCCGCATCGAAGAATTGGTCCACAGTCGTGCGACGAAACTCGTAGCCAAACTTCAGGTCGTGTCGCGCGAGCTTCCACGAAAAATTGTCGATCACCTGATAGTTGATGTCGGTGCGAGCGCGAGGCACGGAGAGTGTAGCCCCGATATTGGCTATA
>DASUYO010000404.1:0-3858 GCA_036377375.1 Pyrinomonadaceae bacterium | reverse complement strand
GCCACTCACGTCTATCTCAAACCCGGAACTCGTTGCATCAGGCTCGACGCGATGCCGGAAACGTTTATGGCCGGCGGTTGTGCGTTACCGACGTCGCTGCACGCGATCGAACGCGGCGACATAAAGATCGGCGACACGGTGTTAGTGCTTGGGTCGGGACCGGTAGGAATCAATGCAATCATTCTCGCGCTGATGCGTGGTGCGTTGCGTGTGCTGTGCATTGGCGCGCCGCAGGCGAGACTTGATGCGTCAATCCAAGCAGGGGCAGCCGCCACGCTCAATATCGAATCGCACAACGATGCGCAACGATTGGATTGGGTGTTGGAACAAACTTCAGGCCGCGGCGCAGATGTGACGATTGAAGCCACGGGCGCACCGGAAGCTGTGATTCAAGCGATGCGGTTTACTCGCGATGCCGGTACCGTGGTCGTTGTTGGACAGTACACGGATCATGGACCAACTGCGTTTAATCCTCATCTCGATTTAAATAAGAAGCATCTGGATGTGCGCGGTTGCTGGGGATCGGAGTTCACGCACTTTTACAGAGCCGCGCAGATCGTATCGCAAAGACCGCAAGCGTGGACACGGATGACACTGATTTCTTACGGATTAACCGAAGCCAACGAGGCGCTCGCGGATGTTGCGGAAGGACGCGTGCTGAAGGCGATTATCCAACCTTAGAGGGATTGCGTAAAAGTTTAGAGTTCAAGCTTTAGCTTGCGGCGCTCGGCTTCCACGACTGCAAGCTAAAGCTTGAACTCTGAACTTTTCTTTGAACCATCTAAAGCTCACGGGCGGTCGTCGCGTGGACCGCGGCCGCGCCGCCGGCGTTCGTCGCGCAGGCGTTGAAACTGTTGCCACTGTTCAGGTGTCAATACGGTCTGCAAACGTCCATCCGCCTGGCGGCGAATCTCTTCCATGCGTGGTTCCGTCTCTCTATGCACTGCTTGCAACTGCTCGCGCGTGTCATTGAAGATCTCCTGCACCTTTGTTTTCTGTTCGGCAGTCAGTTGCAATCGGTCTGCCAACTCGTCCATGCGCCCACCTGGTCCGCCACGACCCCAACCGCGATAAATGTTGAGCGCCAGGATTCCAGCCGTGAACCCAAGCACGAAGATGATGATGGCCGCAATGCGTACTTGCCAGCGATTCTTAGTAACGTTATTCATGATTACCTCGCATCTGCGTCATCTTCGTAAATGGTGCTGAGCACCTGCTCGTACGTGACTTGGTCGTCCGCACTCTGGCCCATGATGACTGACTCAGCCGAGTAAACTGACGCCTGCTCCATCCCGGTTGTTGTCGCCTGCGACGGCTGCATGAAACTGACAAATGCGAGCGCGGCGGTAGTCACGGCCATGGTAGAAACGAGCACTTTCGCCGATCTCCATAGCCGCAACATTGCTGGTACGCTTTCCACCGCCTGCTGCTCTCTCAACGCAGCCATAACCCGTGTTCGAAAAAACGGCGAAGGCTCGATCGCGACCTGCGCACGGCTCTTCAGCACCACCGCCGAGGCGCGAGCAGCCTCGTAAGCACTCCGGCACGAAACACACTCCAGCACATGTACCCGAATCTCGTTCAACTCACTCTCAGAGAGTTGAGCGATCGAAGCATTGTCCAGAATTTCTGTGATGTGCTTGTCTCTCATCTTGATCACCTGCCCAACAACTTCTCCATCGCTTCACGAACTTTGCGGCGCGCGCGAAACGCCCTCACTTTAACTTTGGACTCCGACCATCCCGTCGCTTCAGCCACTTCCTTAATCGACGCATCCTCACCATCAATCATCAGTAACGCCTGCTGATCTTCCGGTGACAAAACCGACAGCAACCGATCGGCGAGATCTATCGCCACCACGCTGTTCTCCACCGACGCCTGTTCACCACTTCCCGAGTGCTGCTCGAGCCAGCTCTGCTCGTCGTCAGTCAGATCCGAAACGGTAAACTCCGGTCGCCGTTTCGCGCCTCGCAGCATATTCAAACAAGTGTTGGTCGCAATTCGCGTCAACCAGCCTTCAATAGATCCGCGACCCTCAAAACTTCCGAGCTGCGTGTAAGCTTTCAAAAAAACTTCCTGCGCCGCTTCTTCTACCAAACTTCTCTGCCGGAAGAACCGGCTCGCCACGCTGAACACGCGTGGGCTGTAACGTCTAACTATCTCCGCAAAGGCAGACTCATCGCCTTCCTGCGCCTGACGGGCCAGGTCCAGGTCCAAGGCTTGTTCGAGCCCACTCGCCAGTTACGGTCCTCATCGGTTTACGGGATGGCGGACTCTTTCAAACAACTTCGAATCCGCCAACTCCGTGGGGGAACACTTACTGATTGTCGTGTTTGCGCATTTCGCCACGTCGCGTTTTGAATTGCGCTCTCGACTGTTCCAACTGGGCTTTCTGCTCAGGCGTCAAAACGGAAAGCGTTTCCTGATGAAGCTTGAACTCTTCGCCCATCAGTTTCGCCTCAAGCGGCGCGATCTCCGTCAGTTTCTGAGTAGCCAGTGCTTCGTTGAACGTACCGCCTTCACTAGCCTGATGCAACTCCTGACGCTTTGCACGAAGCTGTTCGCGCAGGGGCTTGTTTCGCTCGGCATAGGTTTCGCGGATCTGTTTGATCTTAGCCTTCTGGTCATCAGTTAAGTTGAGCTGCCGGAAGAATCCACCGTCGCGCATTCCTCCTCCTCCCCAGCCGTGTCCATCGTGTTCACCTCGCGGGCCGCCGCGTCGTTCAGTGCGCGGACCCTGTTGCGTGTTGCCCTGATCGGTTGTGGTCGACTGAGCAAAAGCAATCGAGGCAGCCAAAGCAATTGCTGAGAGAGAAGCGATTGCCAGTGTTTTAATCCGTCCTTTGTTCATCTCTGTTTTCTTACTCCTACGTGTTCCTTTGTTTTATTCCAGGGGAGCCTTCCAAACCCATAGACACTCAGAATGCAGAGACGGTTACATACAACTGTAGGGGCGGCCCTCCGTGGCCGCCCGTCTTACCAATCAAGCTTGTTTTCCACAACGGGCGGCCACAGAGGGCCGACCCTACAGTCGTCTCCAAGTGTGGCCAACACACAACGTAACCAAAAATGCCACACAGGTGTCTGAGAGCATGGAAGGTACGGAAGGTGCATTTGGGTACAGAAAACAGCAATTAACTGAGGAATCCGATGTCGACTCAAACAATTAAACAACCTTTAGCGGGTGGAATCAGTACAGGCCGTACAGGCGTAAATCTCGCCTGGCTTAAACAATTTTGGGTAAAGTTGCTCCAGGGAAAAATGAAACTGCTGCTCGGCGGTGGCTTTATGGCTGCCATCCTGTTGGCGGGTTTTTATTTTTGGGGTAACGACTCGAGCACACCGCAGTACATGACGGCACGAGTTGAGCGAGGCAACCTGCGTAATACCGTGACTGCAACCGGTGCACTCCAGGCCGTAACTACAGTCCAAGTCGGCAGCCAGGCGTCGGGAACGATCTCCGCGCTTTACGCTGATTTCAATTCGGTCGTGAAGAAAGGCCAGGTTATCGCGCAGCTCGATCCTTCCACTGCCAAAGCACAGGTGGACCAGGCTCGTGCAAATTTGCAGCAGGCACGCGCCAGTCTGTCGAATGCTCAAGCCGCAGTTGTTAATGCGCGCGCAGGTGTAACTGATGCACAGGCCAAGAACCTCGCGGCTAAGTCGACAGTGCAGAACAATCAGGCGGGCGTTTCAGGTGCAGAAGCGAACGTGGCGGTATTGAAAGCGCAGCAAGACGACGCGCTGAGTCTTTTGAAGCAACAGGAGTCGTTATTAAAAGCGGGTGTGATCGCGCAGCGAGACTATGACGTCGCGATGACCACTTACAAGACTGCAGAAGCTCGTTACAACCAGGCT
>DASUYO010000403.1:0-7537 GCA_036377375.1 Pyrinomonadaceae bacterium | reverse complement strand
GCCGGCTGAGTAGAGTTTGGACCAGCAGCAGGACGTTGTTGCTGCGTCAGGAAAAAGAACCCCCCACCACCTCCGGGCGATGGAGACGGTGAAGGCGCCGCTTCGGGTAATGCCAGGTTTGTGTAGGAATCGATAAGACCTGGATACACAGTCAAACCGGCACCGTCGATCACGCGCGCATCCGGCGGCGCATTTACGTTTGCTCCGGCAGCAGCAATCAATCCATTACGAATCACCACTGTGCCTCGCTCGATCACCGGTCCGGAGACAGTGACGATGCGAGCGTTTGTGATGGCGTAAGTGTCAATGGCACTGCGTTGAGCGATCGTCGAACTTGCGAAAAGCAGCAGCGACAGGAAAGCGACAATGAGACGCGAACGGACTTTTGGCATAAGCAACCAAATCCCCATCGTTGGTATGTGGCAAAACTTCGTTGGAGGAAAAGAGAGCGAAAGCTTAGCTTAAGAGTGGTGTGTGAGGGAAGTGCGGGCCACGGATTTCACGGATGAACACGGATTAATCTGTGTTCATCCGCGTAGATCTGTGGCTGCTTTATTTGTTCGTGGGGGCGCGTTTCGCGGGCGTGGGCTTCGCGTTGGCGTTCGCGTTTCTGTTCGCGTTCGCATTCGCGTTAGCGTTGCCGGCCTGCACCTTTAACTGGTTCCTCACGCTGGTCACGCCTTCGACGGCTTTCGCCACCTGTTCGGCCTTCGTTTTCTGGGCTGCACTAGCGACCGTGCCCGTAAGAGTCACGACAGCTTTATCGACGTCAACATTGATCGTCGAATCGCGCAGATCGTCTGCGGCGGCGAGATCAAAGCGCGTCTTCACCCAGAGCCAGCCATCGTTGATGCCGGTACCAATGGTGCGGCCCGACTGCTTGGCCTCGCGATTGTAGCGCTCCTTATTCGCCTCGTACTCTGCGCGCGTCGGAGCTCTATTGGCGTTGGTATTAGCGACCGGCGTAGGGCTCACGGCCACATTCGCGTTCGCGTTGGCGTTGCGATTGGCCGTCGCGTTTTGGTTAGCCGTGTTATCACAGCCAGGTAGCAGTATCGACAGCGCGGCTAAAGCGATGAATCCAGTGATTCTTCGTCTCATCTTTGCAAATTCCTCCTTGCAGTAAACACAACATCGAGTTCGGAAAACGTACGTTGATCGTAAAAAGTAGCAAACGAGGGGCCGGAGGAGGGTTGAGACAGGGTTACAGGATTAACAAGACTTACAAGATACTACCACTTAACTGTGCCTTCTTTGGTTGTATCGATTTCGGCGACTTTCGGGGCATCACCGAAGAGGTAACCTTTGATGTTGTCGAACAAGAAGTTTTGCGCGTCGGGATTGGTGAGATCGAGGCCGTAGTGATTAATGATTTGTGTCTGCTTTTGCAGCCATTCGCTCCAGCACGGCTGGCAAATCTCGGCTGCAATGCGTTGTCCGAGCGCGTTGGGAAAAGGCGCGAACGGAAGCGCAGGACGCTTCTCACCGCAATGTGTGCATTTGATCGTTTCCGGCATGATCTACTCCTTGGCTCTATAGGTCCTTTTGGGCTGCTCGAATCGCTGCAATAGTAACATCGTCCTTCGGCTTGAATAAGCCGATTGGCCGCACGTCGCTGTAGCGCAAAATTCCTTTCGCATCGATCACAAAAACTGACCGCGCAACTCGACCAGGTAATAGTGAGCGCGCACCGTAAAGTCGGGAGACAGTGCCATCGGAATCTGACAACAGTCGCAAAGGCAATTGATGGTGCTCCGCAAAATTTTTGTGCGACTCGACCGAGTCGGAAGAGATGCCGACGACTTCCGCGCCAGTCGCCAGATAGTCGGCCCAATGATCGCGCACCGAACACATCTGTTTGGTACACACGGGCGTTTCGTCTCCCGGATAAAAGAGCAGGACCACGACTTTGCCACGATGATCTGACAAGCGCCAGTCGTCGCCGCTTCCATCCTTGAGCGTAAAGTCAGGCGCAGGCGCATTGATAGTTGTCGTGTTAGTCATTACTCCATCAGCTCCGCGAGAATACTCAACGCTTCTTCTACCTCTTCATCGGTGTTGAAGAAATGTGGCGACATGCGTAATCCGGTGCCAGGTCGCCAATCGACGAACACCCTGCGCTCAGCTAACCGTTCCACCATTACGGGCGCATCGTCGACCCCGATCATTACCGATCCGCCTCGTTGATTTTTGTCGAGCGGCGTGTTGATGGTCCAACCTCGCTCAGCCGCGAAATCCAGCATCAACTGAGTTCGACGCTGCGATTCAGCGGCAATGTTTGCAACACCAACTTGCTCGATAATCTCGAGGCCAGGTATGGCTGAATAGAGCGCGGGAATGCTCGGCGTCCCCTGCGCGAACCGTCTGACTGATTTCGCATAACGCATCGGTGCGTGCGCGAACTCGAATGGGGAATCATGCGCGACCCAGCCGGTCAGTCGCGGGCGCAAACCTCTTTGCAAATCCGGGCGAACATATAAGTAGCCACATGATGGTCCACCGCAGAGCCATTTGATCGTGCCGCCGATGAGAAAGTCGACATTCCAATCAGCAGCATTCAGCTGCAAGACACCGGCAGACTGGTAAACGTCCAGGAGCACTTGCGCGCCTTTCGCGTGCGCGTGTTCGACGATCGCCGGTGCATCAACACGAGAAGAGCTGCGATACGAGGTGTGTGCAAGTCCGACCAGGCAAGTCTCGTTATCGATCGCGTCGAGGATCTGTTCGAGGCGAACTGAAACACCATCTGACGGAACGACTTCGATTTGCGCGCCCATTTGCCGCTGCGCGTCCCAGAAGTATTCCATCGACGGGAAGTCGAGCGCGGTAGTTACGACCTTGTTGCGGCCGGGTTTGAAATCGTAACAGGATGCTACTGTTGCCAGTGCGAGCGAAGCGTTAGGCTGGATCTGAACTGAGCCGGGTGCGCCGCCCAAGATCTGTGCAATGCGATCGCCGACACGACGTGAAAGTGTCCACCAGCTCGTGGCCCATGCATCTTCGCTGGTGTGATGTTCCCATGCGTCGATGTAACTCAGCATCGACTCACGCGCTGCACGCGGGACTGGGCCAAGGCTGTGACTGAGCAGATGAATGCCTGATGCCAGGGTTGGGAATTCATCACGGTGCCTGTCTTCAATCTCCATGCGCGTCAACTTTCACCGCCTGATTGCCTCGTTGCATGCGAGCTAGCTGATAGAGTCCTGCTCCGACAATTCCCCAAACGACGATCAGCTCAATGCTCGTCAATGATTGGCCTTTGATCCGTTCACTCAGCGTTTGCGTGCTCAACACCGCTGCATCCTGACGCAACTGAATCCAGATCATCAATCCCATCGACAACACCGAGAAGACTGCTGCTGCCTGCTGCACTCGACGCGGCAGGCTGCTCTTAATCTCGCCCGCAAGCGGCAAATTCAGTCGAGGGAGGAACAAAAATACTAAGCTGTGGATAAAATAAAGCACGACCAGCGCAAAGACTGCAACGTTCAACGCGAGTGAAAGCTGTCCGCTAATCAGCAAAGCGGCGCACCCAATCAAAGTCAGCGTCAGGCCGCGTATCGGTGTCGCGGTCGTTTTGTTGATGGAACCGAGCCAGCGCGGCGCCAGGCCGTCTTCGACAAACATGATTGCGAGTCGCGAAGGAACGAAGATCGTGCCGTTAAGTGCAGTCATGATCGCAGCGATCGCGCCGATCGTTACAAACATAGCGGCGCCCGCCGGAAGATAGATCGAAGCCACTTCAGCCATCGGCGCGCTGCTCGCCTGCAATCGTCCGCCGGGCAACACGCCAAACGTCACGATCGAAGTGAAGACGTAGAACAGCGCGGTAATAGTGATTCCCTTCAGCAGTATGCGCGGCAGACGTCGTGTGCTGTCTTTCACTTCTCCTGCGGTCTGCGCAATCGATTCAAAACCCGCATAAGCAAAGAACAGAGGCAGTAGGCTGGCGCCGAAGCCGCTCGAGCCGTGCGTGAAGAAGGGCGTGTAGTTTGAGCTCTGAAGCACAAACAAACCCGGAACGATGAGCACGAGTAGAGCGAGACACTTCAATGCAGAAAGCAATACCTGAAACCTGCCAAACCAGCGTATGCCGATGACGTGAATTAAATAGAAGACGATCAATGCAGTGAGTGCTAACGGCAAACGAAAGCGCTGTGCGTCGATGCGATTGCCGCTCAACGCGATCAGGTATCCCGCCATTGCGTTCGCGAGGTACGCGCCGGCGCCGATGTACGAGATGATCTTGAGCCAAGCGCCGACGTACGCGAGACGAAAGCCTTTCACGGTTCGTGAGATGTGGAGATATTCGCCGCCGGGCTCGCGACCGAGCGGAGTTGATAAGTACGCGGCGTAGGGAATCGAGGTCGCGAGGATCGCAGGCGTGAGGATCAGGTAACCGAGAATCACACTTGGACCAGTCAACGCCCATGCCTGGCTGGTGACCTGAAAGATACCCGCGCCGATGAGTATGCCGATCAGCGCTGCGTAGGATTCGAGCGTGCCGAGATCGCGCCGTAACCGAGAAGATAAATCTGCGTCCATCTGCGTTTATCTGCGGCTAAAATCTTTTCGTTGGATCAAGCACCTTCTCAGCACTCTCGACGCCACACACCGGGAGTTTCGCAGCATCGATCAACCCGAGTTGTGCCAGCACCGACGCCTGATCCCAGTAAATATGCTCGTGTGCCAGCTTGCCGTTGCGAAAGTGAACGATCACCACGAGCGCGACTTTGACGTGTTTGCCGGTGGGCTCAACGCCGGGAAGCATCCAGTCCATTTTGATCGTATGCGTAAACTCGAACACCATCTCATCCACTACGCGATCGACACCGATCGTGCGCGACACCGGCGTCATCGCCGTATCAGGCGGCATTTGCGGAATGAAACGCTTGGAGTAAAACTCGCGCAGCTCGTCATGACCTACACCGCCCGTCATTACTGGAACGTGATTCACGTAAGAATCGACCACCATCGTCTCGAGCGTATCGTCAGCGTTGCGCGTCGCGAACTCATATTTCACATGATCGTCCCAACGCTGCGAAAGTGTCTGTTGCGCAGATGCGAGCCCTGCGCCCGCCAGGTGATGCACGAAGAACTCGAGGCTACGAAGATTAGCGAGCTCTGCCGCAGCAGGTGTGTAGTGCTCCCCGCCAGGACGCCCAAACGCATGGTCCAACCCAGCGTAATCATAAATCGTTACCAGTGGATTTGAATCGAGCGCCGCGTGAATCTGTGCCTGTGCTTCGGGCGGACAAAACTTGTCGTGCTCGGCCATGTGAAGCAGCAAAGGATTGCTCAGGTTCTTCGCCTCGTCCAGACTCTTCTCGATGCTGACGCCGTAATACCCGACCGCACAATCCGGCTTGAAGCGCACTGACAACAGGTACGCAAGATTGCCGCCCATGCAAAAGCCGACTGCGCCGACACGACCATTGCACGCCGAGTGCTTTCGCAGGAACGCAAGCGCCGCCGCCGAATCTTCAACAGCCTTCGCCTCATCAATCTTCTGGTAAAGCTCGATCGCTTTGTTCCAGTCATTTCCTTTGTCCGTGAGCTGAACGCCGCGTTCGATCCGCCAGAACAGATCCGGACAGATCGCAACGAACCCGTGCGCCGCGTACCAGTCAACGACACCGCGCATGTAACTGTTGACGCCGTAGATCTCCTGGAGCACGACGATACCTGGTCCATACCCGCTCGCAGGCAACGCCATGTAGCTATCGAACTCGCCGCCATCGAAAGATTTGATTGTCACCATAGTTTTTATCCACAGATTACACAGATTGCACATAGGCAGACAAGAATCTGTGTAATCTGTGGATAACTAGTCCGTGTAATCCGTGGACCAGTTGTCCCGCACCCACTCCTTGCCCGCATTGCACACCCGCAGGAAGTTGCACATGCGGCAGTGAGGCGCAGTCTTGACAGGAAAGTTTGCCGGATCGGCAGAGAAGATGGCGCGCGTCATTCCCTCGTCTACTGCCTGCTCGCAGCGCGCTGGTTCGAGCAACTCATCCGCGAGATGCACCTCGACATTCGGATCTAAAAAATGAAGCGTCACGCGAATCTTCGCGGTCGTAAGCGTCGGCAGCAGTTCGCGAACTGCCAGCGCATATGCCTGCATTTGAAGTTGGTAGTCTTCGGCGGCTGTTTTCAGCGCCTCTTCGAGCGACGGATGCCGGATAACCGGTTTCGGAGGAGGACCGGCTTCAAAATCAAAAGCGAATTGTCCGCCCTTCGGGGCGCGAATGCGAGGCGGCGGCGGTTCGGGCGGAGTTTCTGATTTGTCGTATGCGATGCGATTTGTTTTGAAGTCGATGATTTCGATTTGGACATCGCCCGCGGCTGAATGCGTGATCAAAAGTTTATCGATGATGCCGTTGAGAATTCCGAGCCGCCGTCGCAAACGAAAACTGACTTCACTCCAAAGCCCATCTTCACCGGCAGGACGGGGTGAAGAATGCTCCGCGATCTTCGGCACCGCCTCGACACGCCTGAAAACATCGCTTTCAAGATAATTCTTCACGAGCGGCAACAACTCCTTCAGCGCAGCTTCGTAATCGATCTCGATGAAGCGATCCGAAAGCCGCGCCTGCCGAAGTCGTACTACTTCATCAAAACTCTCGCGCAAACATTCTTCCGCGCTTTGGTCCGTCGTGTAACGCTCGCAAAAACGATGAATCACCGAGCCTTTCAGCGTTGCCGTCAGATTCGCAGGCGGCTCAGGTGCTTCAGCGTTGTTCCACACCGCCATCTGATCGGCAGCTGGTAGTTGCAGCACGCGATCGAAATAGTATTGCCGCGGGCAACGCTGGTAATTGATCAACTGCGTGACACTGAAGCGGTGAATCGCGTTGCCGTCTGGTGAGTCGATGGGACGAATCAATGGAAACGCCTCGTTCAATGAGTCGGCCGAGTGAATGCTCGTTTGAGGTTGCTCGGGTGCGGGTTCGTAGTCTTCCGCAGGCTCGTCAGCAAGATTGATCGTCAGTTGCAGTTGAACATCGTCCGCCAGATCAATCACGCCGCTCGATCTGCGATCCTGCAACTCCAACGACTGCCAGATCCACTTCAGCCACGACCCATTCGTGACATTCAACGTCGCCAACTCTTCAGTCACACCTGACAGTATCAAACGATCTTCAGCACGCGATGCCGCGACATAAAGCAGCCGCATGCTTTCGAACTGTTCGCGCCATGCGTGTCGCTTCTCAAAATTCGTGAACGTGCAACCGGCGACGAGATTTCCACGGCCATCCGGCACTTTCAAAGTCAGTCCCTGATGACGATCGAGCAGGAACCAGTTATCGGTCGCGACGCGCGACAGTCGTTGCAGATCGGGAATGATTACCACTGGAAACTCCAGGCCCTTCGCCTGGTGGATCGTCATCAGCCGCACCGCATCCGCTGCCTGATCGATCTGTCCTTCACTTTCACGACTGCCAATCGCTTCAAACTCCTGCACGTAACGCACAAAGTCGCGAATCAAATGCGTGCCTGAACTTTCAAAACGCGCCGCTAGCGTAAACAATCG
>DASUYO010000402.1:0-16798 GCA_036377375.1 Pyrinomonadaceae bacterium | reverse complement strand
CGCACTGCTCTCTTGCCATAACTCCAAAAACTCTTTCCCGCCTGTCAACGCCATGCGCAGCGGCAGGTACTTCCCAAACAACCCTAAAGCTTCTCCCAGTCCCTCGTAGTTGCGCCCTGCACTCGCAACTCCCACCACTATTTCCGTCTGCCCGCTCAGTCGCCACAGCAGTGTTTGCCAACACGCCAGCAACAGTCGCTCACTGCTGCTCTGCTGCTGTTGCGCTAACTCGGCCAGGCGCCTGCTCAGTGCCTGGTCCAGTCCCAACTTCACATACGCTACTCCCTCGCCTGCTCCTTCTCCGCGCGGCAGTTTGATCCCGGCGCTCCCAGTCTTCTCACGCCAGAACTCCCGCCCCTGCTCCATGTCTTCCGATTCCAGTAATGAGTTGAAGATCTCGGACACATCCGCATATTGAATGAGTTCATCAGCTTGCACGGGCATGTGCGGTGTCTCTACTTCAGCTTGATAGCGGAGGCTGATCTTCTCGACCAGATTCTTCATTCCGATAGCATCCAAATTAATAGCGCCTGTGCTCAGCAGCACCACGCTATTTCCCGCCCCTGCTTTCATTACTTGCACGTGCAGTCCAGCACCGTTCTTTCCTATTCCTTGTCTCACCGCCTCATACAGTCTGCTTATCTCCGCTTCGCTTTCTCCATGCAGTTCACTTTGCTCAAACCGCACCTTGCCTTCCGCTTCGATCACCTGCACCGGGATCTTCATCTCCGCCAAGCGTCGATACTTCGTGCGCAGAATCTCATGCTGGTGCACCACCTCTTTGATGGCTCGTTCCAGTCGCTCCGCTTCCAGTTCTCCCTCCAGCAAAAGCTCACACTGCGTTCCGTAACACACCTGCGCCGCTGCCTCTTGTTGCAGCTCCCACACGTGCTCCTGTTGAGGCGATAGCCGGAATCCTGAAACTGTGCCCTGCTCTGCCATTACCTGCTGCTCGCTTTCAGACGTCCGCCAACACTTCTCGCTGAGGTGCTTCAATACTCTTACGCCTCACGAATTTGAACTTTTGAAGACGCGCTTTCCCAAGCTTGGTTTCTTCAACCATCTGTTGTTGCTTGTCCGCAGTTGCAAGTAACTCTTGCAAATGGCTCAGCCGGATCTCCGGCTGCGCTACTACCTCGCTCAGCAGCAACTGATAGTGGCCCAACATGCGATTGATCCAAGCCGCATCAAACAGCCCGGTGTTGTATTCCACTGTGCCCGTCAGCCCGGCCGCCGTGCTCATCATGCTTATTACCAAGTCGAATTGCGCCGTGCCCGTTTCCACTTCCACCATTTCCCACTCCAGATTCCCGATTCTGCGCTCTTCGCTCTGTTTGTTGCGCAACACCAGCTTCACTTGAAACAGTGGGGCATAGCTCAGATTCCGTGCCGGGTTCAACACTTCCACTAACTTATCGAACGGCACATCCTGATGCGCATAGGCACCTAATGCCACCTCTCTCACTCGCCCCAGCAATTCCCGCCACGTCGGGCCACCACTCAGATCCGTTCGCAAGACCAGTTGATTCACAAAAAACCCGATCAAGCCTTCCACCTCTGCTCGGCTCCGGTTGGCTACATCCGTTCCCACCACGATGTCATCCTCACCGCTATAGAAGTGCAGCAGCGTCTGAAACCCCGCCAGCAAAATCATGAACAGCGTCACTCCCTCCTGCCGGCTAAGGTTCTTCAGTCCCTCCTCCACCTCCGCCGCAATCAGGAATTTCTGATGTGCTCCCTGATAACTCTGCACCGCTGGACGCGTCTGTCCCGGTCGCAATGTCAGCAACGGCGGCGCACCCGCCAATTGTCTTTGCCAGTAGCTCAATTGCTCAGCCAGCGTTCCTCGCTTCAACCACTCTCGTTGCCACACCGCATAGTCTCCATACTGCATCGGCAGTGCGGGAAGTGAAGGTGCCACCCCGTTAGCATATGAGGTGTAAAGAATGGCAAGTTCTCTGAGTAGTACGGTGACGGACCACGCATCACTAATGATGTGGTGCATAACCAGCAGGAAAATATGCTCGTCTTCAGCCATACGCAGCGCACAAACACGCAACAATGGTCCATGCGATAAATCAAAGGGACGCTGTGCTTCCTGAGTTGCGAACAACATCGCTTCATGTTCACGTTCGCTTACGGGCAATTCACTAAGATCGAGCAAGGGTATGCGCACGCCCAACTCTTGTTGGACCGACTGCATTGGCTCTCCCTGTTGATTCGAGAACGTAGTTCGCAAAATGTGGTGGCGTTGGACGATCTTATCGAAGCTCTGAACCATTGCCTCGAAATTAAGACGACCCTTTAGGCGGGCAGCGGATGTAATGTTGTAAAAGGTACTGCCAGGTTCCAACTGGTTCAGAAACCATAAACGCCGCTGAGCTCGCGAGAGCGGAAAAGCGGAGCTGTTTTCCACCCTGTGAGGAATAGCCGTCGTTGACGAATTAGTTCTCGACGCCTGCCCGAGACGCCGGGCCAGCAATTCCATTTTCGCTGGAGACAGACCAGCAATTTTCAATGATCTATCGGACATCTTGTTTTGACGGTTGAAGAGACTTGCCTAAAAAGTCAGTTTGGCCTTTTGCTCAGCCTGCGAAGCAGGCGAAAGCATAAAGCCTGGGGCGCAAGCCCCAGGTTGTGAATTGCATTTTTACGACGGAGCCTGCGATAGCGGGCGAAGGCTTGCAACCTTAAGGACTGTCGCCCGTTTCACGGGCTGCAAAACTTTTATTTCTGTGATCCTGGGGCTTGCGCCCCAGGCTTTATGCTTACGCCTGCTTCGCAGGCTAAGAGCTAGCTTCAAAATACTCTCGCACCACTGAAATTAGACTTTTCGTGCAAAGAATCTTTGAAGACTATGACGCTGCTGTCAGGTAGAGCTCAGCTTCAGCTCCAAGATTTGTTTCCCAGTGATAGGCAACGTCTCCAAAATGTTCCTCGACCCAATTATCCGAATAGATCGTATTCAGGTAACGCTCTCCGCGATCAGCGAAAATGGCGACACAATTTGCGCGCTCCGGAATCCTGGTGCGCATTTCATCAATGGCCATTAATACACCCCCTGATGACCCGCCTGCTAAAATTGCTTCATACCTCGCGAGAAGACGACAACCAACAACGCATTGAAGATCGGATACTAGAACATGATCGTCGGCAAGGTTCGATTCATATAAAGCAGGTATGATGGCTGCGCCGTGCCCCGGAATCAGACGCCGTCTTTTCTCACTACCAAAGATGACACTGCCGACTGCATCAACAGCGACAATCTTCGTACGTAGACCATGCTCGCGGACATACTCAACGCAACCTCGCAGAGTGCCGCAAGTGCTGGTAGCACAAAATAAATAATCAACCTCGTCTTTAAGCTCGGAGGTAATCTCATGCATTGTCTGGTGATGTGCCTCAGGGTTACCGGAATTTGCATACTGGTTGGGCCAGTAAGAATTCTCAATCGTATTTAGCAGAGATTTCACCTGGTTGATGCGAGCCTGTAGAAACTCTCCCGTGATTGGATCAGGTTCTGAAACGAGAATAACCTCAGCGCCATAGGCCTTCAGAAGCAGGATATTTTGGGGAGTAGTTTTCGGGTCGACTATGCAGATAAATCGCAATCTGAGATAGGCGCAGGCTTGCGCCAGGCCGATACCCATATTGCCTGAGCTGGATTCGATAATTACTGTGTCAGGCCCGATGGTCCCATCCTTCAGTCCGGCCTGAAGAATCCGGAGTGCGGGCCGATCTTTGATGCTTCCACCCGGATTGGATCCTTCCAGCTTGGCATACAGTTGAAAGTTGATGCCCTCGAGAACCTGATTCAATCTGATAAGCGGAGTGTTACCGATCTTTGACAAGATACCTTCGCGCATTTAGACCTTCTTCCAATTACGACTTTGCACAAAAATCGCTGATGCCAGCACTGATAAAGCGAGGCAAGCGCCAGCGTCAAAGGGCGCGGATAAAGCCAGGGCAAGCGCCAGCACCAAAGGCGCGGATAAAGCCAGGGCAAGCGCCAGCACCAAAGGCGCGGATAAAGCCAGGGCAAGCGCCAGCGCCAAAGGCGCGCAATATGAAAGCCAGGGGCAAGCGCCGAACAACGTGAGGCGCGTCGCCCCTGGTAAAGAACGCAAATGGCGATGAAGCTCTGAAAGAGCGGAATAATTGGCGGTTGATATTTCGCACTTTCAGTGCTCTCTTCAAGAATTATTCCTTCTAACCAGGGGCGACGCGTTCCGCTGCGCTTCACGCTTGCCCCTGGCTTTCATATTGCGCGCCTTTGGCGCTGGCGGTTGCCTCGGCTTATCCGCGCCTTTGGCGCTGTGCAGGACGGGGTGGTTTTCAAATTTCCATTGAACAACAGCCCTTCAGACCGGCTCTTGCGTGTTTAGCAATAACTGAGCTTCGTGATCTGAAAGTTGCTCCAGTTCAGCTAATAGCCTATCCATTTCTTGATCATCCACCTGCTCAGCCCGCTGGTTAATGATTTCCACCAGCGACTTTTCCGCCGCTTCAGGCGATGCCAGGGAAGCCTCTGACTGCATTTGATTCAAAACCCATTCTGAGAGCTCAGCAATCGTTGGTCCCCGAAGTAATGTTATGAGCGGAATGGCCACTCCGAGTTCAATCTCCACGCGGTTCGTCAACTGAAGTGCCATAAGCGAATCGATTCCCAGCATATCCAGAGACTGTTGTGCATCAAACTTAGAGGTGGGAAGCATCAGCAGTTCACTTAGCCGTTCGCAAAGATAGGTCTCCAGCAGGGCGGAGCGCTCATGGGCCATTACTGACAACAGAGTATCGCGCGTCAATCCGCTGCGGCCCCGCGCAAACTCTGCGACACCCGACGGTCCGCTTTGGTTGCTGATCAAATGGGCCACCAGCGGTTGGCAGGATGGCGGATTAAATTCACACCATTGTTTCCAGTTGATTGGCAGAACCCCTAGTTGCGCCAACTCCTGCTCCAGTAGATGCCCCAGGACTTCCATTCCACGTTCAGGCTGAATACTTCCAACTCCATGGTATGAAAGCCTGTCACCACTGGCTGATCGAGCCGCCAGTCCGATCTTGGCCCAGTGTCCCCAGTTTATGCTCAGGGCTGGTTTACCCTGGCTCAGACGATGATGGGCCAATGCATCCAAAAAGGAATTCGCTGCCGCATAGTTTGCCTGTCCTGCCGAACCAAGTAACGAAGCGGCAGACGAAAAGAACACCAAGAAGTCCAGTTCATTGCCCTGTTTTTCTAACAAGCGATGAAGCAGCCAACTGCCATTTACTTTTGGCCTCCAGACCTCGGCAACTGCTCGTGCATCAAGCTGCAACAACGTTCGATCGCGAAGCACTCCCGCTGCATGGACCACGCCGCGAATAGGCGGCCACCCCTCCTGGTAAAATTCATCGAGGAAACAAGTCAACTGTGATTCATCTGCTACATCGACGAAAACAGGCTTGACACTTGCTCCCAGTCTTTCAATTTCCTGGATAGCGCGAATGCGATGACTCAGCGGGCTTTCTTCCTTCGCCACCGCTCTCCACTGAGAGCGCTGCGGCAGTTCGCTTCGCCCCATCAGAATAATCCGGCGCACACCTTGTTGGGCCATCCAGCGCGCAACTTCAAGCCCAAGATCACCCATTCCTCCGGTAATGAGATAGCTGGCATCACTACGCCACTTAAGCGGTTGCGTAACGACTTTAGAAAATTCCCTGGGAAGTAAACGTGCTACAAACCGCTGGCCTTTTCGCACTGCGATCTGATTCTCTCCATCCGGACGATGGACCTCGTCGATGAGCAATGAGGAATCCTCAAGGACGTCGGAGCCCTGGTCCAGGTCTATCAATCCTCCCCAAAACTCCGGATGCTCCAAGGCGATCGTGCGACCGAATCCCCAGAGCACCGCCTGCGTGATGAACAACGCAGCGTTATCCGTGTTCACGGCCTGGCTTCCCTTGGTGATCAGCCACAGTCTGGGCACTTCATTCCATGAATTGCTCGCGATTTGCCGGACTAACTCCAGCACGCTTCCAACAAGGGAGACTTGCGTGGCGTCAAGAGTGTCGGGTGTGATTTCCTCGATCGCTACAGCGTCTAAACTCCAAAGATGCACAACCCCACGCAATGCATGGCCGGAGCTGACGACTGCCTGGACCAGAAGCGCCATATCTTCTGGTCGACTGGGATTAATGTAAAACTGGTTATCGGCGATTTGTTGATAAGTCTCTCCGGGACTAACGATGAAACAGTTCTCTCCTCGTGCCTCCAGTAACGAAGATAACTCCAGACCGACGCCCGCTTTATCGGCGAATATCAACCACCTTCCCGGCGCGGTCCGTAAAGAAGTCTCCTCCGGTTGCTGCTCGACGCGCGACAGTGGCTGCCACTCAATTTGATAAAGAGACTCGTCTATGTTCGCCGGAGCATTTTGACTTACTTCGGTATCGAGCCGCTGACACTCTATTCCCTCAATCTCGACAGCCAGCCGGCCATCTTCGTCGAGCAAACTAATATCGCCGACGATCATATCTGTGGGAGTCTGGTCGGCCGCGCGTAAGCGAGCATGACTCCAAAGGCGTGACGTTGGGCGCTTATAGAATCGGACCTCCCGAATGCGAGTAGGAATGTAAAGACCGCTCGCATCATCCGATGAATCATCGGGCCGCGCTGCAAGCAACACCTGAATGCAGCTGTCGAGTAGAGCGGGGTGTAATTGATATGAATCTATTTCTCCATGCAATGTCTGAGGAAGGCTGAGTTGGCCCAGGGCTTCGTTATGCGATCGCCAGAGTTTTTCAATGCCCTGGAAAGAGGCCCCGTATTGAAGCCCGCTTTCGCGCAACGCCAGATAGAACTCTTTGGTAGCGACTTCAACGTTGCAGCGAAGCTGCACCTCCAACAGTTGTTCTTGTCGAGAGATGTCCGCTGCCGGACTCGGTGAATATTGAATCCTGCCGCTGGAATGCAGTGTCCAGGAGTCTGTGAGCTTTGTGCGCTGGCTGTAGATCGAGAAGTTGGCTTCATTGCGTCGATCCCGGGAAAACACTAATTGAACTGGTTGTGAGCGATTGTCCGGCAGGAAAAACGCTTTATGGAATGCGAGATCGGTTACCGACAACTGCCCGTCGCCAAACGCTTCTTTGCCGGCAGCGAGAGCCATTTCCGCAAACGCAGCTCCCGGCATTACGGCGGTCTCCTGCAAGCGGTGATCGCTGAGGTAGGGGAGAAAGCGGAAACCAATTTTGACTTCCCAGGTGCGAGTGCCTTGTGCATTTGCAATCATTATTCGGCGACCCAGAAGCGGATGTTCGCTCGCGCCACCAGGACCGGTTAACTCTTTCGCCGTTACTTCAAGTTCCGAAATCTGCGGCGTCTCAATCCAGTAACGTTCGCGCTGCCACGGGTAAGAAGGCAAGCAAATGCATTGCCCGCCGCTTGGATAAAGAGCGTCCCAATTCACCTGCTGGCCCAAAGCGTAGATAGCGCCAAGTGACTTTAGAAACACCGGCCGGCCATTCTCCCGCCTGCACATGGACGGTAAAACAGTTCCACGTTGGCCCACATGGTCCAGGACCTGCTGAATAGAATAAAGTTGATTCGGGTGAGGGCTAATATCCAGAAACGTGTGATAACCATCTTTGATGAGCTGCTCAATCGCGCCGGAGAAAAGGACTGGTTCGCGCATGTTGCGCGCCCAATAGTGAGCGTCGAGTTTCAGCTCCGGCTCCCTTATATTCGTGACGGTTGAATACATCGGGATCGCCGGCGGCCGTGGGCTCAAGTCCTTTATAGATTCAGTGAACTCAGTCAGTAAGGCATCCATTTGCGGGCTGTGATAGGCGACTTTTACGTTGAGCAGACGACAAACGATCTTCTCTCCCTGAAGACGCTCCATGAACTCACGGATCACGGAAGGGTTGCCGGCAATGACTGTGTTCTTCGGACTATTAGTGACCGCAATGCAGAGTTGGTCCTCGTAACCCTCCAGCGCTTTTTGCGTCTGGGCCAAAGAAAGTTCAACGCTGAGCATCGCCCCCTGTCCGCTGGTTTGGTGCATTAGTTTGCTGCGGCTGCAAACGATCCGCGCCGCATCTTCCAGGGTCAGGACTCCGGCGACGTAAGCTGCTGCGATCTCTCCAAGGCTATGCCCGACGACTGCATCAGGCTTGATTCCGTAGGAGCGCCACAGTTCCGCTAGCGCTACTTCAATGGCGAAGAGACATGGTTGGACCACCCGGACTTCATCCAACTGCGATTCCGTTTCGGCGGCCTGTAGTTCAGTTAGCAAGGACCAGTTGAGATATGGCCGCATTGCTTCGTCGCACCGTTGAATGGTCTCGGCGAAAACCTTTTCGTTGGCTAACAGTTCTCGACCCATTCCCAACCAATGTCCGCCTTGTCCGCCAAATACGAAAACAAGTTTTTGGCGACGGCTTAGGCTTTGGTGAATGGGAACACTCAGGTCAGCATCGTTTTGGAGCCGGTCATCCAACAACTTGATCAATTCCTTTCGCGAGCTAAAAGCCAGCGCGAGGCGATAATCATGATGGGTGCGGCGAACGCCTGCCGTGTAACACATATCGTGTAACGATAAGGTCTCGACCGATTCGTCACTGATCAGCATGTCGCGATAGGTGCCCGCAAGAGCCCGGAGGCTTTGTTGGCTGTGCGCCGAGATTGGCAGTAACCAGGAATGGGTCTCTGCCGCGGGTTCTGCCTGCGGCTGAACACACTGCAACTGAGGCGCTTCCTCCACCACCACATGAGCGTTGCTTCCACCAAAACCAAAAGAGTTAACCCCGGCTACAGCTGGGCTGCTCCAATCGGGCCACGGTCCTAATCGCTGTTGAACTCTCAAAGGAAGTTCATCAAAAGGTATATTCGGATTCGGTTCAATAAAGTGAAGGTTCGCGGGAATTTCTCGATGTTTGAGCGCGAGCGCGACCTTGATCAAACCCGCAATGCCGGCGGCTGATTCAAGATGTCCGATGTTCGTCTTAACGGTACCGATCAGGCACGGATGTGCGGCGGGACGGCCGGCACTCATCACCGCGCCGAGTGACTTCATCTCAATTGGATCTCCCAGTAGCGTGCCTGTGCCATGAGCCTCGACGTACTGGACCAGTCCCGGCGAAACTTCCGCTCTTTTGTAGGCTTCTCGCAACAGGCTCTCCTGAGCGCGTGGGTTGGGAGCAGTAATGCCATTGCTGCGTCCGCCCTGGTTAACTGCACTGCCTCTAATTACCGCATAGATCGGATCACGATCTTTGAGCGCCTGGGCAAGCGGCTTGAGTAAAACAATTCCGGCCCCCTCACTTCGAACATAGCCGTTGGCCCGTGCATCAAAAGCCTTGCATCGGCCATCAGAAGACAGCGCTCCCAATTTAGTCATTCCGACTGTGCCGCTCGGATCCAATATCACGTTCACGCCTCCAGCCAGCGCAAGCGTGCAATCACCGTTGTTGAGGCTCTGGCAGGCGATGTGAACTGCAACGAGTGATGCAGAACAGGCAGTATCGATCGCCATACTCGGCCCGTTGAAATCAAAAACATAAGAGATCCGATTAGCAGCGATACTTTGCGAAATGCCGGTGATCGAATAGCTCGTTGTCGGCGTGGCGTCTCTCATCTGAATAGCGTGATAGTCCCAGGTGCCCATGCCGACAAAGACACCTGTCCGACTGCCGGCCAACTTTGCCGCTACCTGGCCGCCATCTTCCAGTGCACCCCAGACGACTTCCAACAACAGCCTTTGCTGTGGGTCCATGTATGCGGCTTCGCGTGGAGAGATCTTAAAGAACTGCGGATCAAATAGATCGATGTCTTTCACAAAGCCGCCGGAGCGAGTGTTCATCTTCCCAAAGGCGGCCGGATTCGGATCGTAGTATTTATCAATAAGCCAGCGGTCTGATGGAATCTCAGTCACACAATCGACTCCTTCTCGCAATACTCGCCAGAAGGCTTCGGCTCCATCCGCTCCAGGAAAACGGCATCCGATCCCGATGATTGCAATATGTCCCATTTTACTCGCCCATTCTCACTAACGATTTGTAGTCACGCCTTCACGGTCCTCGAGCAGGTAAGAAGTCAATTGCTCGATGCAGGGATATTCCCAGAGCAAAGTTGGAGACAGTTTCCGCTGGAGCAAGATCTCCAAGTCACCGGAAATGGTCACTGCTCTGACAGAATTAAGACCGTAGCTGGCAAAGGGTTCGCGGACATCGACAGATTCCGAGTTGATCTTCAGTGATTCAGCCAACTGTAGGATTAGCCAATCCTGAATGGCTTCCGCTGTGTATTCGATTCGTGTTGACATTTGAACCCCACCAACGGCAGTTGGTGGATGCTTGGACACAGTCAGTACCACCCGCGATAGCGGGTGGGTAAATGATCAGGATCTAAAAACATTAGCAAATCGGACGCTTCTACTTTGACCCACCCGCTATCGCGGGTGGTACTGACTGTATCCAACCAGATGCTTTATAACTTCATGCAAAGCACGGTTTGAGATTTAACGGATTGCTATTGCAGCGATGAGATTGTGAGGATTTTTATTTTGAATAACGGTGAGCAGAGCTTCCGCATATTGCACCAATTGTGCAATTCTGTATTTACTCTCTTAACATGATCCCTACCCCCTAACGTGATCGATCGTTATTCAGAAACAATCGTCCACCAATGCAGCTAATGCTATTTGATGTTTCTGGGTACAGGGTCAGAATGTGCGAACTCTGGGCAGACAATAACGACAATAGAGAAGGTGAACCAGAAAGTATGTGCGCCAGCACACATACTATAGTTGGAAGTGAGTTCGTGACTCGTCGAACTTCTTCACCTGGTGTTTCCCGATTTGAATGCGGCTCTGATATTTCACAGTGTTTAGCAGCACCACAATCCGATCGGTTTGTTTCACATCGCTCTCAAAAATGCCCTCAAAATCTTTAAAGGAGCCATCCTCGATCACAACTCGATCGCCTTTTTGAAGTTCATCGGCGATCCTGATAAATCCATCGGGAGACATATGGTCGGTAATTATGCTGATGATTTCCTCGTCAACCGGAGTCGGGCCGGCACCAAAGCCCACCACACTATGAACTCCTCGAGTGAAATGAACCTTCTGAAGCATGAGACCAGCGCTGAACTTCGCGAAGATATAACGAGGAAAGAGAGGGCTGGCCAAATACGAGGCCTTAGCAGTATAGGGGTTAGACTTACGTTCCATTATTTTGGGATTGAGTGTCTCAACGTACTGTGCGCGCAAGTTTCGGTCAGCACGGTCCTCTTGTCTAACGTTAGTATGAATCACGTACCAGCAAGGTATATCCATGGAATTCTCAATCATCAAAAACCCCTTTTTGTTAACTGAAATCCAGTGCTTCAAAAGTCAGAACAGAGCGCCAAAGGCGCGAGATATAAAAGCCAGGGGCAAGCGCGAAGCGAAGCGAGCGCGTCGCCCCTGGAAGGTAACCAAAGTCCAATGCCAGCCCTGAAAGGGCGGAATAATTTCGGCCTTTCAGGCCTCGTAGTCGTGTCTCGCTGTAACCAGGGGCGACGCGCTTCGCGCTTGCCCCTGGCTTTTATATCTCGCGCCGTTGGCGCTCTGTTGCCATGTCAGTTGACTTCCCATTGCTCAAGCGTTCCCTGTAGAAAACCGTTCCTACATGAATGACGTTCCTTTTTCCCGCTCGAAGTTTTGAGCAGGCCGTCGGGTCGCAATAATGTAATAGCGTGAGCATGAATCTCGTGCTCTTCCGACAACGCCCTGCGGACCGCTTTCAATACTTCTTCAGACTGCAACGACAAGACATCACGATCGACTTCGGCGACAACAACGAGTTGTTCTGTATCATTCAGTTCGATGGAAAAAGCCGCGCTGCCACCTGCCCTCAAAGCGGGATGACTTTGTTCGACAGTCAGTTCCAAATCCTGAGGATAGTGATTACGACCATCGATGATAATCATGTCCTTGAGACGTCCGGTGATGAACAGTTCATTACCATTCATAAAACCGAGATCTCCTGTCCGCAGGAATGGTCCCTCACCGGTGTCGCTGAGATACGCGCGGAAGTTTTCCCTTGTCTCTTCGAGCTTGTTCCAATATCCCTGGGCCACAGTTGGGCCGGAGATCCAAATCTCTCCCACCTCATGATCCTCACATCGCTTATGTGAATCAGGATCAACAATTACCACCTTCGTATCGAGCACGGCGCGCCCAACCCCAACGAGTTCACGCACATTCGCCTGCCCCGTGGCAGCTTTTTCGATTCGGTTCTGTTCGAGAGCTTCAGCGCTGACAGTGCAGACCACTGGCGCTCCTTCAACAACGCCACTTGTCACAATGCAGGTCGCTTCCGCTAACCCATAACATGGGTGGTTACTGGTCCATCGAAAGCCACTTACTGCAAAGGCATCAGCGAAGCGTTTAAGTGTCGCATTGCGCACCATTTCCGCCCCGTTAATAGCTACGGTCCAACAACTGAGATCGAGTTCGGCTCGCTCTTCAGCAGTGGTCTTTCGCACGCATAGCTCATAAGCGAAGTTAGGTCCACCGCTGTGTGTCACTCGAAAGCGCGAAATTGCCTGCATCCAGCGTAGCGGTCTTTGAACCATTGTCGCGGGCGACATCACAACGCAACGAAATCCACCGTACAAAGGCGTCATCAGCCCTTCGACCAATCCCAGATCATGGTAATGAGGCATCCAGGTGAGCGCGATGCTTTCGGGCGTGTGTCCCCAACCGCGATAGCAACACTCCAAGTTGTAGAGCAAGTTGCTGTGACTAATCATGACACCTCGCGGCGACATCGTTGACCCTGACGTATATTGAAGAAAAGAAATGTTGTCGCCGTTGATGAAGACGTCCTGACGTTCATCTTCTATGCCGCTGGCAATCTGGTCGGTGGCTATCCACCGCACTGTCTTGAGCTGCGGAACCGCGGTCGAGAGTTGTTCCAACCGGCCCAATACTGCCGACGTCGTCAGGGCGACTGTCGCTCCTGAGTCTTCCACCAGTGCCGGAATACGACGCGTGTTACGATTAAATCCTGGAGGATAAGCGGGAACGGCTATTACACCCGCGTAGAGGCAGCCGTAAAACGCGGTGATGAATTCAGGCCCCGTCGGGTACAGTAGCAAGGCGCAAGACCCGCTCACTTCCGAGGCTTGCAGCAAGGCGGCAACCGCACGAGCACGACGGTCCAATTCACGATAGGTCAACCCGAAGCTCTCTACACTGCCATCTTCCAAAAAAGAATAGGCCACCTGTTCAGGCTGGTGGAGTGCTCGCCATTGCAAAACATCAATTAGTGTTGCAGGTCTAAATTCTCGCTTTGGGGAAGTCATCACCTCTGCCTCTAGATCTTCTCGGTCAGTTCAGTTAATCAGTTCAGCGCCCACGTCGAGACTTTATTGAGCGCAGGCCATTGACGCTGCCCCAGATAGTTAGACTGAGCAGAGCAATCAGTGTGACACCTGAAATATAGAGTCCGACATAGTCGAGCAGTCTACGTTGATAGGTAATGGAGACTGATTGATGAACAAAAGCCAACATGAAAGCCGGGCTCGCCATGTACAGTGCGCCGCCGTCACTTCTTAGCCAATTCGGATGGTAAGAAACTCGGAGTAAGACCGGTATCGCTTCTGAAGATTGAGGAGAATTGATGTTTAATTTGTATTGATCGACCTGGCCGCTAACGCCTGCTGCTTGAGTGGGCACTTTGTGCGTTTCCAAAATTCTCCTGATTGCTGCCCATTCACTCCTTAGCGGGCTGAGGCTGTAGTCAAAGGTTGGTCCCCTTTGAATATTACTCATCCACTCTCCCGGGTCCGATGTCTGCCGCTCGACAACTTCAGCCATGGGAAAGTCGCCCAAGTGAGAGTGGATCTTCTGAAAGAGTGGCGCATCGCTTTGCAACAGAATCAAGGGTCGCCGCTGCGCGAAGTCCTGCAACCGTTGATATGTAATGTCGCAATCTCCACAGTCATATTTATCAAGTATTATTGCGCCGAATCCATAAAGATCATCAGGCTGTTTCCAATCCTCAATTCGGGCTCCGGGTAAATTGACCAGCGGCACATCGAACCAACCATCTGCAAATTGCTCTTCGGCAAATCTGATGAAGTTGCGACCGTTCCGACGTCGCTCCTTTAGACTAAAATCGGTAATCACGAGGGCCGGTCTAAATTCCAATGCCCGGATGGGAGGCTGTTCGGTCCGCAGTTCAAAGATACTCCACGCTCCCAGATCGTATCTGTTTAGGACCTGAGACTCCTGTGCCAGCAGAGCTTTCATTTTGTTGCCGCGGACAACCAGATAGCGAACGCCCAGCAGGCGCGCCCGGTCAAGATGTCGCGTCAGCGATTGCTTTGGAAAACCGACGTCATCTGCGAGAGCCGAACTAATTCCGAAACTGTCTTTTTCCACCGAGAACGCGTTTACAAGTGGATACATAAAGAGAGAATTCGGCGAATCTTCGCGGAACACAGCAAGCAACGTCTGGTTACCTTGCGCACCCAGATACTGTGCAATTGCGCGCGAGGTGGGCAGTTGCGATGATTCGAACACTACGAGATAGGAGCCTTCAGGATGTTCGCGTCCGAAGCGCAGCACGTCCCTAACCGCCACCGCTCCCTGTTGAGCGAGTTTCTTTTGAGCTCCCACTCCACTCTCGCTCAAATTTCCCGGTGCTCTCTCCTGCTCAGTGAGTTCAATGTCTTCGGGGAATGCGACCTCATTAGCGCTAACGATCGGGTAGAACGAGGTGACTCTGAGTAATTCGATATATGAGCTCAAGAGCGAGGACCGCGTAAATGCATACCCCACGACCATGAACAATGCCAGAAATACTCCGAGCGCATATGTTGGATAACTTCTGGCACGCGGTCGCAGTTGTGCAGACTTTCGCCTGAAGATAGATGTTAACCGCTCGAACAAAAATGAGATGCCAAATCCGGCGGGCACAGTGAGCAGAAAGTTGAGAGTCGCCAGGAAGCGATGTGATTGAAAGGGAAACCAGCGGGGCGGAAATATTGCTGAAAGAATCATCAACGTCGCGAACACAAAACATGTGATCAGCAGTATTCCCATACCGCGCGTCGGTCGACGCGCAAAAGCCACGACACCTAATATCGACAACGCATACAAGCCCCATAAAAACGGAGTCATTGGAAAGATGTTGAAGGGCAAGGTGACAAAGTAGCGATATGTGCTGAGCATCGGGACGGTCCAGAACAACGTCAGACCCGCCGCGGTCAATGGGACCAGCAAGTGGACTATTAACGCGCGGTGTGTTTCTTTGCGCTCAACACTGTCGCCGGCTCGGAAACTCCTGAGAATGTCAGATCCGAGCATCGCCAAAACAATCACCGCGGCGGTAATAGCGTTGAAGAAGCTGGCAAGTACCGTTAGAGCCAGCAGCAGGCAAGCGAGAGCAAAGCGCCACGGTTTCCGGTGCGCGTTGAGATACGAGAGGAACCATGCAACCAGCAGTACGAATCCTAACGGCTGTGTGTAAAAGCCGCTGATGAACGTACTGTGATAGTCCAAACCGCTCGACCAGGTAATACTCCCGCTGGAGCGAGGATCGGTCATCAACCAGACAACCAATAACGCGGTCCATGTTGCCGTGAAAATATTTTTATCAGACAAGCGCCAGGCGAAGATCCATAGCAGGGGCGGCATTAATATGATGGGCCAGGCGGTCATTACCTTGAACGCCAGTTCGAATGTGAATAGTTGGGTGTGATGAAGCAGGGCAACACACCAATAGAAAAGGGGCGGATAGAAGTTAGGAAACGGCATGCCGCCAAAGTACGATTGTGTCCAGCCGAAAGTATCAGGAAAGATGGATAGATCGTAGATACGCGCAATACTATTGTGCGCCGAACCGTCATGCGCATTTGATAGGCCGGCTCGCCAGATCCAAGCCCAAAACCCTCGATAGAAAATCAGGGGAAATGCCGTGAAATATGCAGCCAGCAAGACCGGCGCGGACATGATGTGAGCGCGCAGCCACTCAAGGCGTCGCGAGGTTACTGGAATGCGCTCCGTTTCCGGTTTGTCAAAAAGTTCAACGACTTCGGCAGAAAGGCTCATGTATTGTCCTTATTCATGGTCAAACGAAATACACTTCACAGACAAAGTACGGTGCTACCGTTCAAATAAACCGGAAGCGTTCTTCAAAATTCTGCTGGTCGGGTTTATTCCTTAGAGGATCTGGGCTCTAGGATGAAGATGCCGCTCGTTATCGAAATTTGATAGAGAGACTCTTACATCGGTGTTTTAAATACCGACGAGTGACTGCTCTGATCAATTGCGTTAAGAAACTAGCTTAGCCGCCGTGCTGTGTATGTGCGGTACCTCACTTATCGTTGAAAATTTTCACGCGCATAGATTGTCGACAGGAATGATGTGCTGGTACTGCGTCAGTTTGAATTTGGAATACGCCGAAGGCGTTCGCTATTTCAGCCCAGGGTTCGAGCATCGCGAGAACCCTGGGACATAAATTCAAATCGTGATCAAACCCTGAAAGGGTTCGGCAGTTGGCGAACCCCTTCAGGGTTCAATGACTATTATCGTTTGATCCCAGGGCTGAAATTAGCCCACGCCTTCGGCGTAATCTTTATAATAAGTCCGACAGATCGAGTTGTTAGACATCCGACGTTTTCTTTTCCGCCTCCCAACGCACCCGCGCTTCCGCGAACTGCTCTATCCTTTCCTCCAGCTGCTCTTTAGCGTGAGGCAACTTCATCACTACCTGTTCCAGATGCTGAAAAGCCCGAGTGTCATCATATTTTGAGGCAAACATCGAGCGC
>DASUYO010000401.1:0-9250 GCA_036377375.1 Pyrinomonadaceae bacterium | reverse complement strand
CCGCACGGCATTCATTGCCCTCCTTTTCAGAGCTACGTCGATCGCATCGTCGACTTCGCCCGAGAACACCCAAAGCTCATCTAAATCCAAACAACTTACTCAAGAGGTAAAGGCTGACGACGGCGCTGCCAACGGCCAGTGCTGCCAGCCCGACAATCAATCCACCAACAAAGATCCAATCACTCAATCTTCCAGCCCGCGCTTCTTCCGCTGAAACGGTCGCTCGCTTTCGCAGCAACGCCAGGTTCATCTGATTCGACTTCCACCACGCGTCCGCAACATCGCCAACGACTGGAAGCGATCCGACCAGGTAATCGATACCGATGTTCACGCCCATGCGAAGCAGCGTGATCTTCGGAACGCGGTAGCGAACGGCTGCGGCGAGAATGTAGAACGAGACGAGTGAAGTAGTAGTGTCGCCGAGACCAGGAATCAGACCGATCAATGCATCGAGCCCAAAACGCCAGCCAAGCACGGGCACGCGAAACAGATCGTCCATGAGCCAGCCGAGGCGCTCGAGGCTCTTTTCGACGTGTGCACGTTGAGGAGTTCGATTTCGTTCGAGCGCCGGCTCGTCAAACTCGAAAGCTTTCATCTTCAGCGAATGCGCGTTACCTGTTGCCAAAAAAACCTCCCTACTTTCGCGAGCGCGTTGAATGCATTTTTATCACCCGACTTTTGGGGAGTTTGTTTAGCGGGGATACCCAGTGACGCGGCCAACTCCTGATCCGGAGGCGCGATGTCTTCGTCGCCGCGCTTAGCCGTCAGCCAGCGGGTAAATGTACGTCCAATCATTCGCCTTTGTTCAACCGGAGCTTCGGCAATCAGTGCAATGCGCAGATCCTCCAGTTGCGCAATCTCATACAGATTTGCCTGGTAATACTTGCGAAGCGCGGCGAAAATCGTGTCCTCGCCGAGCGTTTTTTGCAGATCCACGAACATCAGCGCGCCTTTGGCACTGACGATTGCCGCGTACTGGAACGTGTTGCGATAGTCGCGCGAGGGACGATTCGCGTCCATGTCGTCGCCGCCGAAAGTGCGGTAAAGACGATAGACACCGCGCACCTGATCGTTCAAAACAGCAGTCGCTTTCTCTTCGCCGTACGTCTTTCTGTAATAGATCAGCGACGACCACGCTGAGAGTGCTTCATCGAGCAGCGGCTCGCGCGCGGGATCGTTACCCACGCCGGCGCCCCACCACTGGTGCGCGACGAGATGAGCGACAGCCCACTCCAGACTCTCCTCGACTGACGGTCGCTGCTCGCGAATCAGCTCCGGCAGATTGCGTACGGCGGGCGAGTCGAAGTCGACAAAGTAAGCGCTGGCGATGATGTTGAAAGCCGAAAACTCACAGCTTCCGAGTCCCGCGACTAGCGGCGCTTCGGCGATGCTGATCTGCTTGAACGGCTGTGGTCCAAATGCCGAAGTGAAGACTCGTAGCGAATTAGCGGCAACGGTCAAAGCACGTTTACCAACACGCTCGTGCTCTGCCATGTAGATCGATCGGACGTTGACGCCCTGTACTTCCGTGTGTTCGCTCTTCAGCCCGCGTCCGGCGAGAATCGCGAAGTCGCGCAATGCGGAACCAGTGAACGTCTGCCCCGGCTTATCACTCTTCGTTTCCATGCCCGACGTGAATACTTCCACGCCCTGGTTTGTCGTGACGGTGACTTCATAATCCGAGGTTTCGTTGAAGACAAAGTCTCCGACTGACGGTTCGAGCTTGCGTCGCCAGTCGTCGCCGTCGTGAACGGTTAGCACCGGGTATGCAGCGCCAAGAAGCATCACCCCGCGGGAGCGAAAGTTGATGTCGCGCGCGCGGCGCATCTCACGTTCGCTGCGTAAAGCGGCACTGACCTGCTTGACCACGTGTGTTGTCAGACTTGTTTCGTCGCGATCGATCTCAGGAACCGAGCCTTTGAACTTGATGACGACTTCCATTGAGTCTTCCGGCGCGACCGGCTCGCGGAGGTTTATGCGAAGCGTTGTACTTTGGTCGTCGAGCGAAGTGAAGAGCGGCGATTCGTCTGTGGCAGCGCGAACTTCGATTATGTCCAGTCGCGGTTCATCAGGATCGGTCGCGCCGTTGTTGGGAGGCAGCTGATCGGCGCTGCGAATGTTTGGATAAAGATGAAAGTAGATGACTGAGCTCGGTTTTTCCCCGTGATTGATCCAGCGAACTCGTTCAGTGCCCGTGAAGGTGAGACGGTCGAAATCGATTTTCAGATCGATCTTGTAAGAATGTCTCTCCGAAGGATTGATCTCTTGAGCAGAAGAAGCCACACAAAGGCACAACAGGCACAAAAGACTTACAGAAAAATATTTCTGATTTTGGATCATCTTTGCGGCTATCTTCTCTTGCGTGCGCCCTGCCTGATCGCAATCGACTGAATCACGTCGCCGCGCACGATCCTATCAACGACGTCCATTCCCAACACCACTTGCCCAAACACTGTGTAGCCGCCGTCAAGATGCGGCTGGGGTGAGTGTGTCACGAACCACTGCGAACCGCCTGTATCCTTGCCCGAGAGTGCCATGCCGACGGCAGCCCTATCGTAAAGCACCTGGTTGATCTCGCAGCGGATTTGATATCCCGGCCCGCCGTTGCCATCGCCCCTCGGATCGCCATCCTGAATTACGAAATTCGGCACTACCCGGTGAATGGTGACGTTGCGAAAATAATCTCGCTGGGCAAGCTGAACGAAGTTATCGACGGTAAGGGGGGCCGCTTCGGGGAGAAGCTCAATAGTAAACGAACCCTTGCTGGTAGTCACGACCGCTCGCGTGCTCTGGCCTATTCGCGCAAGGGCACGTTTGTAGTCCGCCTCGCTATTTCTGGTTCGCACTGTTCCGATCTGTGAAGAGAAGTCGCCTGCGCCGTTCGCTTTCAGCAGATTGACCGCCCGGCGGCGGATCAAATGATCGTCCGATTTGAGTGCTTCTTTAAGCGTTTCGTTGGCAGCGGCGTTCTTTTGTTTGCCAAGCGCGTCGAGGATCGAGAGTGCAGCGTCGTTCAGCGGGTCGTTTGCTGCCTGTGGCCACGCTGCTGCGAGAGCGCGTGTGTTCTCGTCCGAAGGCGGAAGATCGCCCAAAAGATCCGCCGCTGTGCTACGGACGATTACGTCGCCTTCGTTGAGTTGTGCGCGCGCGACTGTCGCGAGGTCCGGAGGCTTAAAGGCGGCCAAAGCGCGAAGCACATCGGGAATGGCGTATTCGGAATGGACAGCGACGAGCGTGTTTATGGTGAGACCTGAGTTGCGGTAATCGAGCATCGCACGCAGCAGCGACTGCGCCTGGGCAGCGAGATCTGGTTTGTTTGTTACTGACGCCGGGAGCGCTGCGATCTCACCCAAACCGGCTGCAATGCCCGCAGCGGCACGCCAGTCGAGCAGAATTGTTTCCTGTACTTTTCGCCTTGCCTGATCCCCGGATCCGAATTCTGCGAGATAAGCCGCCGGTGCGATGCGCACGAACGCGAGCTCGACTTCCGGCGCGGTGTGGTTGAGAGTTTCATCGAGCTTGCGCAGCCAGGCGATGGCGGCTTGATCTTCTTTTTGTCCCGGAAGCCGGCCGAGTGTAGTTGCAATCTCGAGTATTTCGTTGAGTTCGCCGGGTCTTGTGGGCAGGTTTCGTTGGGCGAGCACCTGGCCACGTTTCAACAACGACTCAGCAGCGCGGGCATCTTTCAGCGAAGCAAGCGCGCGGATCGCACTAACTCTGACTCGTGCATCGTTGTCATCGGTGGCGCGAGCGAGCAGTGATTCGTATGACTGTTTATCTTCCGTAACACCGAGAACACGAGCGGCATTGGCGCGTACGATTGGATCCAAGTCTGACGTCAACAATCGTCGCAATTGATCGTTTCCGTCTTTCAGTCGGAGGCGTGCGAGTGCATTTGCTGCATCAGCGCGCACGCGTGGATTTGCATGAGTCAAAAACTTCGCGATCGTGGGGCCGGCGTTTGCGGGTTTTGCGCGCAAGGCCGCCGTCAGTCCAAACAGAATTGTTGACTGGTCGGAAGAAGCATTCAACGCTTCGAGAATCGCGGCACCGAGCTCGCGCTGACGTGCTTCCTGTTCTCGTGGTAACGCCGCAGCGATCTTGCCTAAAGCTTCGATGGCTCTTGCCCGCAGTTCAACTGGTCCACTCGTGTTCTTCAAGACAGCGACGAGAGCGTTGGCGCCTGTCTCAGACTCAACCTCGCCTAACGCAAAAGCGGCCATCGCACGCACACTCGTATCAGCGTCTTTTTCGAGCAGATTGATGAGTGCTGGAACGGAGTCTTCATTGCCGATGCGTCCGGCCGCGAGTGCCGCACGTTGGCGAACCGCAGGATTCGCGTTGGTAAGCAGTTTGCGCAGATCGTCATCCCAGCGACGCTCGTCTTCGGCCTTCATGATTTGCAGGAGTGTTGCTGGAGGAACCAACCGTCTCTGTCCGAAGACAGTGAAAGACAGTGCAAAGCAAATCAGAAGCGCGCAAGTTATCTTGTTGGGCATAGGCAACAAATCATACATTAAAAGAATTCAACTGTAGGGGCGGCCCTCCGTGGCCGACCGTCCTGCCAACATGCGTGTTCCGAACGACGGGCGGCCACGGAGGGCCGCCCCTACAGTTGAATTCTGGTAAACAAAAAGAAAGGGTGGCCCAGCGGACCACCCTTCATGAATCAAAAGCAGTTTTGTGCCTTTTTGTGGCTACTAACTCGCGACGTTCGAAACCGCCGGAATCTCCGTCGGCTTAGTCGCCGCCGCATCCGCCGCAATGGACTTCATTCGCGACGTGTCGAGCGGCTCTTCCCTCTTATGGTTCTTCGCCTTCTCATTCGCTGACACCATTTGCAGCATCTTGCAGCTACCCTCAAACACCGCACCCTGCTCGATGACCAGCGACGGAGTCTGAATATTGCCGTTTACTTTGGCGGCGCGGCCGAGTTCCAACCGCTGTGTGGCGATGATGTCGCCGTTGATGGTTCCATGAATCACGGCCACGGCAACTTCGATATTCGCGTCAACTTTTCCGTTTGCTCCTACGATGAGCGTGCCGCTCGAGGAGCTAACACGGCCAGACAGGTGACCGTCAACTCTCATCATGGCTTTGAAATTAGCTTCGCCGGTGACTTCAGTACCGCCGCCTACGAAACCACTTAGCGTCCCCTCCTTGATATCTCGAGCCAGCGTTTCACTCTCGGTCATCGCGCGCGAGCCGCTGGTTGTCGCCTCGACTGCCGGTTTTGGGTCGACACTCGCCGGTTGATATGACGGGTAGGCCGGCTTGGCAGTGGAATAATCAGGAATCTCCGGTTTTGTTGGGCTGGAGCGGTCAGTATCTTCCTGATCTTTGGAATTCTTTCCTATCCTGAGCATTTTTACCTCCGTAAGATATGGGGGCGCGGAAGTTTGTCACCGGCCGTCGGAACCTTGATGCAACGAAACGACGCGCTTGCCTTTTGTTGGTGGATTCCTAGCTTGAATGCTAGTAAACGATGAATCGCCGCACGCAGCGGGCTACTCATCATAGACAAACTTCGCGCTCTCTGTCTAGCTTTGTAACCAAAATGCAATTCGTAAAACAGGCGCGATTGAAAAACAGCGCGACCACGTGGCATTCTGAGTCGGGAAATGAACACGGAAAATAAGATTCAAACCAGGTTACTGCGCCGAATGGGCGAGGCAATCGCCGATTTTGGAATGATCGATAACGGCGACCGCGTCATGGTTTGTCTCTCAGGCGGCAAAGACAGTCACACTCTGCTTGATCTTTTGCTAGATATTCGCCGCCGTGCCCCGGTCGATTTTGAGCTGCTGGCAGTAAATCTCGACCAAAAACAGCCCGGATTTCCGGCAGAAGTGTTGCCCGCATACCTGAGTAAGCTCGATGTTCCATTTCGCATTGTCGAGCGCGACACCTATTCGATAGTCAAACGGCTCGTTCCCGAGGGGAAGACGTATTGTTCCGTTTGTTCTCGCCTGCGGCGCGGCATTCTCTACAACATTGCTGTCGAGGAAGGCTGCAACAAGATTGCCCTCGGCCATCACGCCGATGACATCATCACCACTCTGTTGCTGAACCTCTTCTATGTCGGCACTTTGAAGGCGATGCCGGCCAAACTTCGCTCAATCGACGGGCGTAACACGATAATCAGGCCTCTGGCCTATTGTTCCGAGCGTGACATCGCCGAATATGCGGCGGAACGCGATTTCCCGATAATTCCGTGCGACCTCTGCGGATCACAAAGCAATCTGAAGCGCGTGCGAATGAAGACGCTGATTTCTGAGCTCGAAAAGGAGATCCCACACATCCGCGCTTCGATGCTGAATGCGCTTGGCAACACCGTTCCCTCGCACCTGCTGGATCATCATCTCTTCGACTTCAAGTCACTCGCCTCCGCAACCGGCAACATCGAAGCCGAACTCGACCTGGCAATCGGCCACACCGATAACGATCTCCAGCCGGCTCTCGTGACGCTGCAGACTTTGTGACTTTTGTGCCTCTTTGCAACTTATGACGGAACTCGACTTCAGCGACTTCCCTCCCGGCACCATCACTGAATACACAACGCTCGTCTGCCTCGCCTGCATCTTCGATATCTTCACCAAACAGATCGGTCTCGCGCCACGCTCCGCCTACTCCGAAATCAAACGCTACAGTCCAACTGTCGAAGAGCTGACCTCGAGAAAAGCAGTTCGCCCGTTCTTTGACAGCGACGAGAAACATCCACGGTGCCCGTACTGCAACGCCGCCAAGCGTTGGCATGCGCGACTCGACACACATTGCATCGAAGGCGGCAAGACGACAGACGTGCCGCGACGGAAACTCGTCAAGACTATCGAAAAGAAAAAGGACCAGTTTGCGGTGATCGAACAGAAATCGGATCGTCGCAGCGCGTTCTTCGATTGGCTCGACACGTTGCGCATCACGCTTGATCTCAGTGAGCCCGGCTGGCTGCTCGAGGCCACACGCGCTTACCTGGAGCGCAAAGCACCGAAGGAGAATTGGACGGAACTCTTCGAAGGTTTGCGCGCAGTGCGTCCTTCGACGCGTCTGGAAGAAGGTTGGGAGCGCGATGGCACGCGACTCTTTCTCGCGCCGCCTTTGTACAACGAGAGTCTACTGGTCCAATACCTGGTCAGCAGATCGCACGAACACGGCGGACGCACGCTGGAAGGGCGTCTTACGTTGATGGAGCTGATCCGTCGCATGCGCAAGAGTGGTTATCTTGCCGCGCATAATATTGATGCGACGGATCAGTTTGAGACGTTGGAGAAGTTGCTGGATGAAGTCGCGGGGTCAGGTCAGTTAAAACTCTACTACATCGTCGATCGTCGCGAGTTCATTGACAAAGTCAAATCCGTGTACGCGAGTTACGCCTAAACTATTTATGGTCTAACAATTCAAGCGCTCGCGCCGATAGTGATGAGTGACTGGACGACGCCGTCCAATGCCGATCGCGTTTCGCGAGATGATCAGTGTTGGTGGTAACTGACGGCGCTTGAATTCATTCGCCGGCGACTCAACGCGGTTGAGAATGTCGAGTACGAAAGCAGGATCGAATCCAGTTTCGACGATCTCTTTTGGAGTCGCTTTTTGTTCGAAATATAGTCGCAGCACGCGGTCGAGTTGGTCGTAGGGTGGCAACGACTGATCGTCAAACTGTCCTGGCGCCAGTTCAGCCGAAGGACGTTTGTCAATGATCGATCGAGGAATCCGTTCTTCGTTTTTATTCAGATAATTGGCCAGCGCGTAAACTTCCGTTTTCAACACGTCGCCAATCACTGCGAGGCCGCCATTAGTGTCGCCGTACAAAGTGCAGTAACCGAGCGCCAGTTCCGACTTGTTACCCGTGGAAAGCAGCAGGCGACCTTCGGAGTTCGAGATCGTCATGAGCATGTTGCCGCGCAGCCGCGACTGAAGATTTTCTGCCGCCGTCGAGCGATTTTCGACCGAAGGTGCGGCGAGCTTCATCTGTTTCAGCAACACTTCGTAAGCGTTCGTGATCGGGTGTTCGATCACGGGCATTCCGAGCCGACGGCCTAGTTCAACTGAGTCTTCAACGCTCGAGCGCGACGAATAAGGCGATGGCATTGTTACGCTCAAAACATTCTCCGCGCCGATCGCCTGGCACGCCAGCGTTGCGACTATTGCTGAATCGATTCCGCCGGAGAGCCCGAGCACCGCTCGTTTGAAACCATTCTTGTGCGCGTAATCGCGAATGCCGAGGACCAATGCGTCGTGAATCGTTTCGATGTCGTCGCCGGGAAGGCAACGCTTGTCTGCAACGTCGCAGTCGAGATCGACGGTGCCGATGAACTCTTCGAATGGTGGCGCCTGGAGAATGATCTTGCCGCGCGCGTCGGCGACGATGCTGGCGCCGTCGAAGATAACGCCGTCGTTGCCGCCGACGAGATTCACGAACACGATCGGAATCTTCGCCATCATCGCGCGATGCGAAACCATTGAGCATCGTTGGCCCATCTTGCCTTTGTTGAAAGGCGATGCGTTTATTGAAACCAGCACTTCGGCGCCAAGCTCGATCAGTTCATCCGCGGGATCGTTTGTGTAGAGGCGTTCGCGCCAGAACGTCTTATCGTTCCAGAAGTCTTCGCAGACCGCGACGCCGAGCTTGTCTTCGGGAAGCGGGAACAGGTGACGTTCCGCGCCGGGTTGAAAGTAGCGTGGATCGTCGAAGACGTCATACTCGGGCAACAGAGTCTTGTCTGCAAAGCCGAGGAGTTCCTGGTTGCGAATGACTGCGGCGGAGTTGAAGAGACGACGGCCGGTGGTGAGGTTCGATGGCCGCACTGTGCCGACGATCGCTGTGATGCCTTTAGTCGCGTCGATGATCTTCTGAAGCGGCTCGAGTGCGCAGTGCTGGACGTCACGGTCGAGGAACCAGTCGAGCGATGTGTAGCCCTGGATACACGTTTCGGGAAAAACGATCAGGTTTGAGTTTTCCTGTTTTGCCTGTTCGATTGCGCGAATGATGCGGGCGGTATTGCTCTCGAAGTCGCCGTTAGTGGTGTTGATCTGGCCGATAGTGACGCGCATGTGCTTTGCTCAGATCGTGCACGATCCGCGCCGTCAGCGCAATCTGCGGGAGTTTTGTTCGTGAAGTCGGCTTGCGCTATATTCTTCTGGCCACCCTGCGGAGGGGTCGCATAATGGTAGTGCAGCGGTCTTGAAAACCGCCGGCCGAAAGGCTATGCAGGTTCGAGTCCTGTCCCCTCCGCCATTTCAGATCAACAACTTA
>DASUYO010000400.1:0-2022 GCA_036377375.1 Pyrinomonadaceae bacterium | reverse complement strand
GAGCAGGGGATTGAGCTGGAATACGAGGTCGAGCTTTGGCGTTCCAATCCATCCACAGATTACACAGAGAAAGGAGCGGTGAGCGATGAGAGATCCGATAGCAGCTCAGAAGGTGGGCAATCGTAGCGGCATCAGCAAAGGCCGGGTTGCCGGGGGCCAGCGTCCGGCAAAGCGCAGTGCGAATGAGACGACTAATGCGCGGCTCAAATCTTTGCTGGGCTACGTGCCGCTCGCGCTGAGAATCGGCGTCATCGCGATCATCGCTTTGATTGCATTTCTCGGATATCGCGCCGCTGCCTCGGCAAGCTTCTTTCAAATTAAAACGATCGAAACGCGTGGTGCGTCGCGCGCGTCGATTGAAGATATCAAAAGCGTTGTGCATCGCGATGTGAGTGAGACGGGCGTTTGGCGAGCCGATCTTCAGGAGCTCAGCAAACATCTCGAACGATTGCCGTGGGTGCGCACGGCAGTGGTAACTCGTGTTCTGCCGGATGGTATCCGCGTCCGAATTACGGAGCGCGAGCCCAAGGCGGTCGTTCGAACTACCGCGGGACGGTTCATCTGGGTGGATGACGATGCGGTGTACCTCGGTGAGATGTCGCCCACCGATCAGATGCCCGCGTTCTTTCTGCGAGGTTGGAATGAAGAAGAGTCAGCGTCCGCACAGACTGAGAATCGACAACGCGTACGAAAATTTCTGGAGTTGCAGCGTGACTGGAGCGCGCAGGGGGCTTCGGAGCGCGTGAGTGAAGTGAATCTGCTCGATCTGCGAGACGTGCGAGTACAACTCGCGGGAGACGATTCGCAGATTGAAGTTCGACTTGGGTCACAGGATCAGAGTGCACGACTCGGCAAAGCATTGACAGTGCTCGATGCGCAGCGACAAACAGCACGCGGTCCATTGATCAGTTACATCGACCTCACACAAGGGAAACGAGCGATCGTTGGGTTGGTCACGGGAGAACGCAAAACCGACTAGTCCACAGATTACAGATGCCTAAGCGTACACAGCACACGATCGGTCTCGACATCGGGACAAGTAAGGTGACGTGTATCGCCGGTGAGCCGGGTGAAGGTGGATTGCTCGAAGTTGTTGGAATCGGTGAAGCGGAAGCCCGCGGGTTGCGCAAGGGAGTCATCGTCAATCCTGACGCGGCAGTCGACGCGATCAAGAAAGCGGTCGAAGAGGCAGAGCGAATGAGCGGCCTCGAAGCCGAAGAAGTCACTATCAATTTGGCGGGCTCGCACATTCTCGGTTTCAACGGACAGGCGATCGTCGCTGTCTCGGGTCGCGACCGCGAGATCGTTGCGGAAGATGTGCGACGTGCGATCGATTCAGCGTGCGCAATTCAACTACCTGCCGGACGTGAGATCGTCGATCGATTGCCACAGGAGTTCATCGTTGACGATCAGGACGGGATTAACGATCCCGTAGGAATGATCGGTGCGCGCCTGGCAGTGAAAGTTCACATCGTCACCAGTCCCGTTACTGCGCGACAGAACGCCATTAACGCAGTCAATCGCGCCGGGCTGGTTGTTGCCGACATGGTTCTGGAGCAGTTGGCCGCTGCCGAAGCGTCATTAACTGAAGATGACAAAGAGTTTGGAGCAGCGCTGGTAGACGTGGGCGCCGAGACGACCGGACTCATCATCTATCAACGTGGTGCTGTCCAACACACTGCCGTGTTTCCGTTGGGCGGCTCGCACTTCACGAACGACATCGCCTTCGGCTTGAGAACTCCGATTCCCGAAGCCGAGAAGATCAAGCGAACGGTTGGCTGCGCATGCAGCAGCTCGTTGAGTGAGATGGAACGCGGTGAGCTTGTCGATGTGCCTTCAGTCGGTGGGCGACCGCCACGCCAACTCTCGCGCCAGATCCTGTGCGACATCCTTCAGCCTCGTGCTGAAGAAGTGTTGATGCACGTCGCTGATGAGATCAAAGACGCGGGTTGGGAGCGACAACTCTCGAGTGGCGTCGTGTTGACTGGTGGCGGTGCGTTGCTGCACGGCATGACAGAGATC
>DASUYO010000399.1:0-7234 GCA_036377375.1 Pyrinomonadaceae bacterium | reverse complement strand
GGCCTGTCCTTCGATTTCATCGCCGGCGAGAGTTCCTGTCATGACGAGTTTCAGCGAGCTCAACTCGATCCGGACGCGAGAACCTTCGCGCTGGACTAATGTCAATTTTGCTTTAAGCGGTCTCCGCATCTCGCCTGCATTTTCAGTAAGGCTCAGACGCGCAAACTCTGACCTACCAGGCGACTCGATATTACCCACCCACTCGCCAGTCAAGACAGTTGTGGATCGCTGAGCGTGACTGACACTTAATAACCCGGCCGCGAGGATAAAAGTCATCAACAGGAAAGCTTTGAGGATTACTCTGATCATGATCTGATTCTTTAGACCGCTAGCGTGGGGATGATACACGCAAGGCACATCATGCGGTCAAACTTTGCTAACCTCGCACCTTAACCCAATGACCAGGTCCGCGAGGACACTTGCTGCCGATAGTGATACTGGAAAGGAATGCTGATATTCCGGCGGTAGCGGGCGGTGATGAGAAATCCGCGGGCCTCGTTCTGAAAGTCACACTGCGGGTACAGTTGTTTGCAGATGCCGTCGTATACGACCATTGAGAGAATCGTCATCATAAACTTGGTTGAGCCGCGGATCTTGAAACGTCGCTGCGTCTCCATTACTTCATAGACGAATTGCGCAACCTCAAATTCGTGACACTTCAAAGCCGAATGTCTGGTGATTAGTTGGACCATCGCTGCTTCGAAGGCTTTGCGATCGAAGTCCTTCGCCCGATAAGAGGCGTTTTCATAAATAATCCGCGCACACTCGCGGCCCTCGTTGTTGATCAATCCAAAAAAGAAATCTACGAAATCGCGTTGGTTGGCTTCGTCGAGGATTGCGACCAACCCCGTGTCGAGAATGACAAACTCTCCCCATTCGCGAACGTAAACATTTCCCGGATGCATATCCGCATGGACCAGGCCATCCAGGAAAATCATCTTGTATAGCGCGCGCAGACCAGCAAGCGCGGCCGTTTTGCGTTCCGACACTGAAAGACTGTTGAAATCGGTTCTCTGTAAATGGTCCAGGTATTCCATTGTCAACACGTTTTCCGTGCAGAGATCTTCGACGAGTGCCGGTAGCCGGATGTGCTCGGTGAGGGCGAACTCTTCACGAAATCGCCGATTGTTGGCGGCTTCCAAATGGAAGTCGAGTTGCTGCTTGATGGGACCTACGAACTCGTCTACCAGTTCAGGCAACGGAACTGCATTCATCCCTGGCAAACTCGACAACGCTTTCGCAACGAAACGAAAAATGCGCATGTCGTTATTAACTATGCGTGAGACTCCGGGCCGGCGAACTTTGACGGCTATCTCGCGACCATCCTTTAACCGCGCGCGATGTACCTGGGCGATGCTTGCCGAAGCGATCGGCTCTAAGTCGAAAGAATCGAAGAGCTCATGCAACGGGCGTTCGAAAGCGGTTTCAATGATTTTTGCAGCACGCGCTCCGTCGAACGGTGCGATCTGATTCTGTAAGCGACGTAGCGGAGCGCCTACGCCGGCGGGAAGCAGGTCGGGACGCGAGCTGAGTATCTGTCCGGCTTTGATAAAAGCCGGGCCAAGCGCTTCACAGAATGTTGCCAAACTCTTGCCGAGCAGTTGGGCGTATTGATCTCTGCGGCCGCGCAGGCGGAGATACGCGACACGTACACAAAAACCCGCACCGTAGCGGGTCACCAGTAACAAGATCTCGAAAGAACGCAGGATCGCAGACAAGGAGTTACCGACCGCCCGATTGTTTGGCTGGGAACGCGCGGTTGAGACTCTTTTCAGTGGAAGTGCGACCATGCTTTTTTTCGCCACCCGGGCGAATCTGGTTACATCTTTCAACGACGGTGCAGATCAACCGGACTCCGTCCCGTTTTGTCGATCACATGATCCCGGACACAGGCTTGCATCTCCTGAAGTGGTGATTCAGCTTCGACAGCGGACTCCAGCGTCGTAGTATCCACCGATGGTCCATTCAAGACGTTTTCGGCAATCCAGTACTCGACCTGATGGTCCATCACTGTGAACAACACCAGCGATTCGTCACGCGAGTATTCGGGCCAGCGTGCTCCCTCTCCTGCCTCGGTGAGTATTCTTACTTTTCCTTCTCGAGAGCGTTCGGAAAGAAATTCCTTGTCCTGCTCGTCATGAATGCTCCAGATGAGCGCGCCGCCGCGGCCCGGACGGGGAAAATTCTTTTCGTTCCAATCGGGCTCGGTCAACTTTTCATATTCGCCGCCACCGATGGGGCGACGGAAGAAGCCCCATGTCCAGCCGCCGCCGCGCGTTGACATGAAAATCGCGCTCTTGCCGTCCGCAGTCCATGAAGGCGCTTCATCAAACCATGGACCATCAGTAACGCTCTCTATCTTGCGTGTGTTTACATCGACGACATAGATACGAGCCTCAAACGGGTTTGTGTCTGACTGGAAAAGCAGTCTCGTGCTATCGGGCGACCAATCGATTGGACCATCCATACCATGCAACGACGACATTCCTTCGGTCAGCGCCTGGCGCCCGGAGCCGTCGGGATTGACTACGCTTACCTCCCAACGAGCATTTGGCTTGCCCACGTAGGCGATGCGTTTGCCATCCGGTGACCACCGCGGGTAGCAGGCTTCGCCGGGCCCGGTCGGTAGTATCCGGCGTTCGCCGGTTGCAATGTTAAGGATCTTCAAAACCTTGCGGTTGTCAGTCTGGGAACAATAAACGACGCGCTCGGCGCGCGGATCAAACGAAGCCTGTAGCGGAGCTTCAGATTTGTCGACCAATGTTCTAACCTTTCCGGTTTTTCTTTCGAGCACCTTAATGGCTGTTCCACGTTCCACCATTCGATGAAAGAAAAGCCGGTCGCCCGCTGCACTCCAGGTGGGCCAACGATCGTCGTCCGGAGTGTTGGTCAACTGTTGCGCGCGCCCGCCGGTTGCCGGCAACAGCCAGATGCGTGAAGGCCCTTCCTCGGCTCTTGAGAAAGCGATTGTTTGCTTGTCAGGCGAGGTGTTTGGTTTGTAATCCCAGGGTGGACCACTGGTCAGCGTAGTGATTTCTCCGTCCGCCACTCGCATGCGAAAAAGATCTCCGGAACCGAAATCGTAGCGATGACAGATGAGTGTTTCGCCGCCCGGTTCGTAAGCGCAGGCGCCGGCGGTACCCGACTTCCGGCTGATCTTTCGCGGCGTTCCACCAGTGGCGGCAACCACCCAGAAATCTCTGTTGCCCCATGGACCACCCGTGTAAACGATGTCCTTGCCGTCGGGCGACCAGGCCGGGTATTCATCATCATTTTCCGTGGACGTAAGTTGTTTAGTTGCGCCGGTCCTGAGATCGACGGTGAAGATCTCTTTGTGGCCGGTTCGCGTGGAGCAAAATACGATCGTGGAACTATCGGGGGACCACTTTCCCTCAAAATCGTCGGCCGGGTCTTGAGTGACCTGCGTCCACAGAGTTGTCCGCAAGTCGTAGATCCAGACGTCATAATTACCAGTGCGTCTGGAACTGGTGACGAATCGTTGGCCGTCTGGCGACAACGTCCCATCGCCTCCGCCCGCGTGATCAATTGCGACTCGGTACAAGCGGAAAGGAGCCTTGCTCTTGCCGTGCCACTTGGGCAGCAGCAACAACGACAGCAGCAAACAACCACCTATGATGAAAAGCTTTTTCATCGTTTTCTCATGCAGCCTGCGAAGCAGGCGTTAGCATAAAGCCTGGGGCGCAAGCCCCAGGATCAGATCACAAAGTAAGCGTGAGCCCGTGAAACGGGCGACAGCATCAAAAATTTCAGGCTTTCGCCCGCTGTCGCGGGCTTCGGCCCTTTATTTGGCACGTCAACCTGGGGCTTGCGCCCCAGGCTTTACGCGTACGCCTGCTACCGCAGGCTAAGAAAAAATTCGATTTCGACTTTCTGTGCAAAGCTCATCCCGATTTCACTGCGTCGCCAACAAGGCTCTCCCGCCCCGGCTAAAAGACGACGCCACTGTGAACGCGAAGTAAACAAGTCCCGCCAGCAGTAATATGAGAGGCGTAGCAACAAAGCCTTGCAAAAGAACCGCAGCAACCATTGCCAGAACCAGGGCCAGGTTCTCACCCTGCTTGATGAGTGAGAACACGCGGCCCAGAAACCGCTCTTCGATAATCTGTTGCAGGATTGAGTAGAACGGTACGACGATGATCGAGAGAATTACTCCCCAAACGAAAATCACCAGCATCGAAATTCCGACGCGGGACACGATGCTATAAACCATCATGCTAAGAGCTTCTCCGAGGAAGGCAGCGAAAAGCGTGACCCCGGTTCCAAAGCGATCGACGAGGCGCGGCGCAATCAATCCACCAATCACCGCACCCAAACCAAAGAGGCCGGTCTGCCAACCCATGAGTTGTTCCGAGACGCCGAGCTGATCTCGAATAAAGAATGGCGCCAAAGGTATCCAAAGGCTGGTGCAACTCAGCGCCACGAAAAGCAAAAAGGTAAGCTGAAGCGCCAACGGATGCCGCAACAGGTATTGGCCGCCTTCTTTGATTTCATGCACCGCTCCGGCGGCCGACAAATCAATCTGCTTGCGCTCAACCTGCCGTATCGTCACTCTCGCTATCATTAGGGCACTCACCAGAAACGATGCGGCGTCGAATAGCAGAGTAGCTGTTAATCCAAACTGCCTCAGTAGAATGGCTCCAAGAACCGGCCCGGCGATTAGAGTCAAGTTGGCTGCGCTCTGCTCGAGGCCGTTGGCCCTGGTGAGATCTTCCTGTTTGACTATCAGAGGAATCGCCGCGGACTTGGCAGGTTGAAAAAAGACGGTCGCAACCGAATGCAACGCCGTCATGAGGTAGATAACAGCCAGGGAGGGATGGACCAGAATCACCAACATGAAAATCATGCGCGACAGGTCTGAGACGACCATCACCACCCGCTTGTTCAAGCCGTCCACAACCGCTCCCGCTAACGGAGCCGCTACTGCGCCCGGCAAAGTGTCAAGTACGACCAGCAGCGCGAGACTGACAATCTCTCCGCGTGTGTCAAAGACGTAGAGAATCAGTCCTAACCGGCTGACCTGTGAACCCACCGTCGAGAGCAGACTCGACACCCAGAGGTTTCGGAAGGAACCGTTTCTGAGTATCTGTAGCACGGCGTCACCCCGGGATCCGATTCGTTGCAGGAAGATCCGCCACAAAGAGGCACAAAAGGCACAAAAATCAACAGATCCTTTTGTGCTTTTTTGTGGCCGAAGACTTTGAGGCAAAGCCCCTTCAGCCCAATAGCGCCGTTAACGCCCAGACCCTTTCGATCCAGGCGCTAACGGCGCTTCGTGCCTTAAGCGTTGGCGTTTTTTACGCGTTCTTCCGCCAGTCGCTGACGTGCCGACCGGGTTCATCCGCTACGCCGTCAAGGTTAGTATCAACCTCGCCCTTGAGAGTGGCGTGGGCCGGCAGGTAGTTGAGATCAATGATCCCGTCGCCGTCCCAATCCACGAGCTTGCCCTTGAAGCGACCATTGACGAAGCCATTCGTCTTTGGTCCAACAACCGGGTGATGCAACGTCGAGAGAATCGAATTGCCCGGGAAGAAGAACTCTCCGCCGCTATTCTCAATTCTCTCCAGATTGACGTAAGACCATCCACGAAACAGCCCGCGCACATATTCAATTGCGCTGCGACCTTTGACGTTGATGTCAGGATTCAAGAACCACTGTCCTTCGCGAGCGAAGGGCACAGTGACGTCCTCGACAACGCCCTCGGAGGTGTCGTTAGCCTTACCGGAAAGGAAGATCGGACGCTTCGTTTGTGTTTCGAAGTAGAAGTTGCCTTGCAACGGGTTTACTGCTTCAGTGAACCCATTGAAGAGGAATGACTCGTGGTGTTTTGAGCCGTCAGCGTTCAAGCCTTCCAGCGTCTTGGCTACCACGATATCAGTCTCGCGCGTCTCCATGTTATTGCAGGCCAGGGCCTGTCCAAACACCTTCTTCAACATCTGCGGACTAAGCAGCAGGTGTCCCCACATGTCGTTGGTCCGGCCAAGTTTGATGTAGATGTTGCAGGTAATGTGAAGGTAGATAGTCTCGTCGAAAGTTCTTCCTTCGTGGTGCTTAAATTCTCGAGCGCGGCGGAAGTCCTTCTCACTCCAACCCATCTCCCACGCGAAGACATTTGCCCATTCCTGAACGCGGAGGTCACGATCATTCATCAAGGCAAGACCGATCTCGCGGCACTCTGGGCTCTGCATCCACTCGAGGGCCCACAGCAAGTTGACGCGGAGATCAGTATCCGTATCTTCAAAAAGCGCTCTCCTGATCACTGGTAAAGCATCCACCCCATTACGGGCTAGATACTGGTACAGGGCGTTCTCACGAAACGCGGGGTCCGTGAGATTACGACCATCATGGATCAACTGCTCGTCACTACGTTTTTCAAGGTTCACCGACACACGTGCAATCATGTCCTCGAAGCGGGCGGTCGGATCGCCGAACAGGAGACCCTCCTCAGCTTTGAATCTGAGCTCCTCACCGTTTACGGTTGCCGTTCTAATCATTTAATTCTCCTTTCACGGGTTTCATTACTGCCAAAATGGGCAGCTCTCAACGCCGCTCTCCTGCAATCAGCACCTGAATTCAATTTTTGTGCTTTTACCAATGTTGTCGAACGGCCACCTTTGTTCGATGGTCTTCCAACTTCAGCGAGCAGCGTGAGTTTTATAAACGAATCCCTTAACTCCGACTTCTCCGACCTTGCGGAATTCCGTCAGGGATTCAAGGGTTTGAGGGACACATGGGCCCGAGTAATCTTCCATTGTTCACCTTCCCTCTTGAAGATTAGCGTTTCAGCTGTTTCCACGGTGCTTGGCTGGTTGTGGCTAGTGCTCTTGAAAAGCCCGCGGTATTTGGCCCAGGCCATCTGCCCGTCACTGGAGACGCGAATCTCCATATCCCTGAGTTCCATGTCAGCAAGCTGCATATCGTCGTCCTTTAACACCTTGACATAAGCTTGTTTGTTGAACGCAGAAGCCCCATCCGTATAAAGCTCAAAATCCGTCGACATCAATTCGGCCACAGCATCCCAGTCACGCTTTTTGGCTGCGCTGAAGAACTGATCCACCACCTTCCCTACCCGAATGGTTTCGGCAGCCTGATCCACAATTGTGGCGCGTGTGTTTGTGGAAAGAGCTCCCGCCATCCCGAAGACACAAAGTAGAATGAATTGAACGAAGACTGTGGTTGCTTTAGGAGTTGTTGTCATTACTTTGAGTCTCCTTAA
>DASUYO010000398.1:0-8485 GCA_036377375.1 Pyrinomonadaceae bacterium | reverse complement strand
AGCAGGCGCAACGACAAGCGACTCGGCACTGGCGGCCGCTTGTTGCTCAGCCGTGATCCAGCCGTTTTGCTTCATAGCCTCCAGCACAATATTTCTACGACTTCGCGCTTCATCGGGATGGTGCACGGGTGAGTAGCGCGCGGGACTTTGAATCATGCCTGCAAGCGTCGCCGCTTCTGCGAGCGTGATGTCACGAAGCTCTTTCCCGTAAAAAACTCGAGTGGCTTCCTTGATGCCACGAACGACAACCGCGCCGCGTTGGCCCAGGTAGATCTCGTTGCAATAGAGCGCAAAGATATCGTTCTTCGATAGGCGACGTTCGAGAGCCAGCGACAACATCGCTTCTGCATACTTTCGCTGGAAAGTCTTTTCAGGCGTCAGATATGTGTTCTTAACAAGCTGCTGAGTAATCGTTGAGCCACCTTGGCCAATTCGTTCATCGGCGACGTTTCTCAACAGCGCTCGCCCAAGTCCGTTGACGTCAACGCCCGAGTGGTCGAAGAAGCGTTGATCTTCGATCGCGAGTATCGCGTGGACCATAACCTCCGGTATCTCGCCATAGCTTAGAACTTCGCGTTTCCCGAGCTTAGCAGAGACATCGCTACACAAGATCTCCGGCTCCAGGATGAATGACTCGAGGAGAACGCCGTCCTCACGAACTTCAGCGATCGCATCTTCGGCAAACGTCACCCGAACGACTTCCGGCTGTTTTCTCGCAGGCCGAATCTCGATTGCGGCATCGACAACGCTGAAACTTCCGCTCCACACATCGCTGGCTTTTGACTCAACATAACCAGCACGGCGCAGAGCAGCGACGAGTTTTTCGCGCGACAACTTCTGACCAGCCTGAAGCACACGCGGAGCTGCATAAAGGCCAGGCCGGCTCGTTAAGTAACCACTTGCAAGACGCGAGTCGATGATTTGTGAGTAGTAACGGTAAGAACGCAGAAGAGCATCAGCGGGAATCGCCAGCGCGATCACGAGCAGAACGAGGCCCAGTCGAACAAAACGACGCCTCAAAACGATCCGGGAGGGATCGGGCAGAGATGTAGCCTCGATAACCAGAGATTCCTCCGAGTCCTTCAGTGCTTCTCAGTTTTCTGTGATTTGTATAAAGGTTTAATGCGAAGAGATCGCCACAAAAAGCACAAAAGCTTAAGCCAGGACTTCGTCTATTTCTTTACGGCTCTGCGCTTCGAGTAGTGACTTGATTTTGGGAATGCTTTCGAGGCCTGCTTCGTAGCCGGCGGTTATGAGTTCGGCGCCACGGCCTATCTCATCCCAGCGAATGTGCCCGATCTTCGGGCTGATCACCAGATCAGACATCTCGAGTTGATAACTCGAGGAGGTTTTCTGAATCACCATCATCGACTGCAAGAGAACGCCAATCACGGAGCCCGACGATCCAATAAATGTCGCTCCCTCGCTATTCACATCCACGGCAATCACGATATCAGCACCAAGCGAACGCGCCACGGAAGCGGGAATCACCGCAACCAGGCCACCATCCACCAGTTGACGGCCCTGTTCATCGGTGACGGGCACATACCAACCGGGAATCGTGCAACTCGCGCGGATCGCGAACGGCACGTCGCCCTCGTCGCGCATCACAACCGCCACTCCGGTTTTTAAGTCGGTGGCAACCGCCGCGAACGGCATTGGCATGTCTTCGAATCTTGTAACCGGCAGGTTTGTCCGCAGGTATTCTTCAAGACGTACATTACTCTGCACGCCAAGTCGCGACATCGTCATACGACCGATGTCACGCCAGCGAAGCTTGCGGCCGAAATCTTCGATCTCGTCAAGCGGCAGTCCTGAAGCAAATGCTCCTGCCACAATCGCTCCGGCAGATGTTCCGGCCATGCAGTCGATACGAATATCGTTCTCGGCCAGCGCTCGCAACACGCCCACATGGGCTAGACCGCGCGCAGCACCGCCCGAAAGAGCAAGTCCAATTGTCGGATGCGATAAAGCCATTTTGTGAATTTGTTCTGCGGCTTAGACTGGGTTCAACATCACAATCTCCGCACGCTCACGTGCCGTATCCAAAAACGCGTCAGTGTCGGATTCGATCTTCGCTTCCATCAACGTCTTCTCGATCTCGTCGCGAACCTGTTCGAGTTGTGGAACGATGCGTCCCGGAGCACGCGCCCGCAAACGCGGCACATAAACATCACGATAGTAGTCGGCAATCTCCTTCTGACTTATCACTACGAAATTTCTAAAACGAAAATCCAGATATTTTTCCATTTTGAGGCGCTGCTCGATGATTTCATCCAGCTTTTCGCTTGTTAAGCCTACTCGCTGAAGACGTTGCTGAAACTCGAGCGGAGAAGGAAAGTTGCGCGCCAGCTCATCGCGTGCGTCACTAATCTCTTTTTGTGTGGGAACGATCGTCGGGATCTTTTCCGCCTCCTGAAGAATCAGACGCTGATCGATCAACCGGCGAAGTGCTGCGTTTAGATCTTGCGAAGTCGGATTATCGAGTGGAGTAGCGGGTTGCAAAGCTAATTGCCAGAGCAGGTCGGAATACGTAATTAGATCCGTTCGCACGCCTGCGTTTACCGTCGCGACCATCTTATCAACGACTTTTTGCGCGGCACACATAGGCGCGAAGACGCAAAGGAGCGCGCCAATCAAAGCAGTGAAAATCGGTTTCGATATCCGTGTCATCAGTGTTACCTAAAATGTCTGCGTAATTCTGAAATGCAAGTTGCCGCGATGTAATCGAAACACCGCCGGCGTGCCGTCAAACAAAACTCCTCCCGGTCCACGCTGTGGAATCAAAAACTCCGGCGGATTCAAAAGAAAACCGTAATCCACTGCGAACGCGCCGCCGAACGGCGTTTGCCAACGAAATCCCAAACCTACCGTGTTGGTCCAATGCGCCCGCAGATTCGCTTTATTGATCGCGGCCAGAATGTCTCCAGGCGGAACCGGCGTCGTATCTTCTTTTCCAAACAAGTCACCGATGCGGCGGAACACGTTGCCGCCGTCATAGAAAGGCACCACCTGCACGGATCTCGTCACCGGTACTCGTGCCTCAAGATTCAGGACCGCCAGCGCATTGCCACCGACAGGAACGGTGAACGGATTGAGAAACACGATGTTCTTCTTCTGATCGCGGAAAGGACCTTCGGGAATCACGACCTGGCGTGGTCCAGCCTCTTCAAAACTGAAGCCGCGCAGAGTAGTCGAACCGCCGGAGAAGAAACGCTCGCTGATCGGAAGCGTTCGATCGATCTCGTCAATAACTCCATTGCCGTCGCGGTCGCGCGGATTGAAGAGATTGGCGAGGCCGAGCGTCATGTTAGCGGCCAGCACCGTGTCTCTGAATGCTGACACCTTGTAGTAGGTTCGGTACGTCGCCTGGAAACGGTTGAACGAAATATTTCCGCCGAGCTGACGCAAAGCAACTGCATAGTCAACGCTGAGAAAACCGCCACGTGTCGCATCGATCTGGTTGTAGCGACAAACTTCGCCCGGAGCACCAGGCTCTTCGTCCTCGTCTCGAGATGTTCCCAACAAACCACGTTCGCATCGCTCACGCGTATCCCTGACAAACGAAGCACCGAACCGTGACAGTCGCACCTTTCGATCGGGCTCGAGAATTGGCCTCACGACGAGACTCTCGAGATTGAACAGACGCACATCTTCGTAACTGTAACGAGCAAAGACGATGCTGTGCGTCTTCCTGTCGAGTACGCGCTGTGTTTCGACGGCCGCCGTGAACCGATTGATGGTCGGCTCGTGTACGCGGTCGCCCAAAATATTTATCGCGTGTCCTTTTTCGTCGAGACGCTGGACGATGCCCATCGTTCCGCGATCGATCGCTGAACGGAAGAAACGCGTGATCGTCGAGTCGCGCTGGTACTGAAGTGACGCCGCGAGCGGTGCAAATTGCGTCTTGTTATACTTGGCGAAACGCGGATCAAGATATTCGAGACGCACTATTTGCTGGCGGCCACTCGCACGTAGCCGCATTGCGCCCTGGCGCAACCGGTTCATCAGGTTTACGTTGCTGATTTCGAAGAGACCCAGCGCGCCGGCGTCAGTTGAGTAGCCGCCGCCATAATCCATCACGTTTGGCGGTTTTTCTTCGACGTCGATGATGACGTCACGTTGTTTGTAGCCCGAGGTAGTTTCGCCCGCCGGTTCAGTTCGAATGACCACCTGCCGGTATGCGTCAGTGAGATAGAGCTCTCGTTCAGCATCAGAAATGCGATCAGCGCGAAGCACATCGCCTTCAGCAATCGGAATTGCCCTGCGGATCGCCGCGCGTTTCGTGCGGCGGGTCTTCTGGTCGCCAGTAACGCCATTGACCACGATCCGGTTAATGAAGACTTTGTCGCCTTCATCGGCGATGGTGTAAACGAGCCTGACTTGTTCATCGTTGCCTTTCTTCGGCAGCTCTACGATCGAAAAGTCAACTCGAGCATTCACATAACCTTCGCGCGAATAGAGTGAAGTAACGCGATCTGCGTCAATACGGGCCTGCGAACGCGAGTACGGAGCGTCGATCACGGTCGTCAGCTCCTGTCGAATTCTGTCATCGGTATAAATCTTGTTTCCTTTAATTTCGACGCCCGCAATGCGCGTTAACGGACCTTCTGTAACCTCGAAGGTGATGATCAGATTGTCGCCAGTGACCGAAACGCCCTGTAGAACTTGAACGTCGGCCTTGCGGTAGCCAAGGTCGCGCATGAACGCCCGGATGGTCCGACGATCCTGTTCCAGAAGAGTCAGGCTGGTGTAACCGCGGCCATAGCCGAGCCACGGAATCAAACCGATCGCATTCGCTTTCTGAGTCTTCAGGTCGGCCTCAATATCCGCGACGGACAGCTTGTTTGTTCCCGTAATGCGAATGTCGTTCAGACGAAAGCGCCTTCCCCGTTCAACGTCATATTCGATCGCGATGTCGTGACCCGTTAACTTGGTCGGATTGAGATTCTCGCAAGTCTCTGATGTTCCATTCGCACCAAGGTCAGCCGGTGGATTACTGACTGTGCACGTCTGCGTTACGTCAGCGAAGAAGTACCCTTCTTCCTGTAGCTTGTTACGGACGCGACGCGCGCCTTCGACAATTGCCGAGAGATCGATATTGCCTTCACGCTTCACTGGCAATAACTCGCGTTGCGTCTTTTCACTAATCTCGTAGTTCTTGATGGCGACGGTTACTTTTGGTCCAACGGATCCATTCAACGCGATCCTCACCATGTTCTTTTCCGCGTCTCTTTCGATGCGAGGATCATCAAGCACTGGCGAGAGGTAACCCAGATTAATGAGAGCGTCGCGCACGCGCTTTACGTCGTCGCCCAGAGCATCGCGAGTGAAAGGCGTATTTGGTTGGAGAGTGAGCGAATCGTGCACAGTCGACGCATTGAAACCTGCAATACGAATGTCGAACGTTTCAACGCGTGCCTGTTCACCAGGATTGACTTTATACGTGATCGTTTCGCGAAGCCCGCGCGGGCCAAGCTGCTCGACCGGCTCCACCGTCGCGTTGTAATAGCCGCGATCGCGCAAGTACACCTGAATCTCGTCGGCGTTACGCAGGATGAGTTGTTTCGTAGGACGATTGCCAGACTGCGCAAAACTCACTCGCGCGCGCAGCTCGTCGGTGGAGAGCGGCGAACCCGAGTAGGGGGCCAGGTCGATCTGCACGTCACCGATTTGAACTTGCCGCTGCACAACGAAACGAAGTCTTACAGGACCAGATTTACTCGCACCTTCTTCGATTACTTCAACGCGCGCATTTGCCACACGGCCGGAATCGAAGAGCGACTGTAAGGACTCGCGCACTTGCACTGCCGAAAACTGTGTGTTGGGTGCGACTCTGACTAAGGCAAGAAATTCTGTCTGAGCAGCAGGAACGTTTTCTGTTCCCTCGAAGACCAGCTCGACCGCGGTAATCTGCCGTCCCTCGTAATCTTCAATCCTGGCGTCGTTTGACGCGTAAACCACCGTCGCTAACAACACCAGGATAAGACCGCAAACAGGCGCAACATGCACAACTGCCTTCAGAAATCGTTTTGCGCTTTTTGTGCCTCTTTGTGGCTGAAACAATGTCCCTGACTTACCCCTTGCTCAGAATCTCTTCCTAAAACGAATCTCAAAATTGAAGTTGTTGGTACGCGCACTCAGCCTTCGTGTCGAAGCCTGCTCGTACTGCGCGACGAATGACAACCGATCGGAAACGCGATACTCGAGCGCGAGAATCTGGTTCGGATCTGACGTGACGTTTGTCGAATACGTAACGGTCAACTCCTTGCTGATCCGTTTTCCGATAGTTAAGCGAGCGGCCGGTGTCGAGCCAGATGTTCCCCCGATTATGGGATTGATCTCGAAACGCGTCAGACCAAACAGCTTGCTCGTCGCTCGTTGTGCAGGCGCGTTGATGAGCGCGTCTGTCAGCAGGCTCGTCGCCGCGCCAACTTCCGATTGCGAAAGGATTGATGAGCTCGTATCGCTGGAAGAAAGCTGTCCAGTCGTGATCAATGAAACAACGTCCGCCTGCGGCAGTGCAGGCTCGGAACGTACTGAAGCTTGCGGATGAGACATTGGACCAGTCAGGCCAACGAGTACACGATAACCTCTGATCTGCGATTCACCCTGAATGTTGAGAATGGGATCTGCGTCGCGGCTTGGCGGCAGATCCACCAGTGCCCTCGTGATGTCGTAACGGTCGTTGCGGAAGTTGAGTGTGCCGCTCGTCGCCGTAATTCTTCCCGAAATAGTCGGATCGGCAACTGGTCCATCCAACTGAAGGGAAACAGAGCCGACCAGATCAGCCAGATTGTTCCGCACTACGAGAGCGTTTCTGCCTTCCACTCGCAGTGCAGTGAAGACAGCCGTGCGCGTGAGCTCGATCTCAGCGCCTTCTTCGATCGACTCGCCTCGTCGCGTGTTTATGATATCCGCCAGCTCAATATCTTTCGTGTATTCAGTGCGGCGCAGATTCACGACACCGCCGATCAATTGTTCGCGCGACGAGCCTCTAATCTCGACATCGGCATCCAGCGTCGAGCGAAAGTCCTCTGGAAAAGGCACATTGACATTGGTGCCATGAACGTTCACGCGGAATGCAGAGACTGTGAATCCTTCCAACAGGGCGCCACCTGTTGCTGAAACACGGCCGCCGCCCATCGTACCCTCGAGCGAATCGATCTGGGCCTGGTTCGCAGTGAACCTGAGTGCAGCCTTGAGATTGGCTACGGTCCAACGTTCGTTTCCAACCAACGCCGACACCGAAGCATTGTTCAGTGTCGCAGTGCCAATCAAGCGTGGATCGTCAAAAGTCCCGTTAATGCGAACTGCTACCGCTGCTGAGCCCGACGAGAAGAAGTCGGGTGAAAGACCGTTCAGCACGCGCATGTTCAGATCGCCGTTTATGTTGAGGTTCTGTCGACCGCCGCTGCCCGTTGCTAACGTGCCGTCGAGGACGATGTTCGTGCCTGGGCCAGTAAATCTCGTTTCACTGAAAGTCATCTCACTCGGCGTGAAACGAACAATTAATGGCGTCGTGGCATTGAGTTGCACGTCCTCAACACGGAAGCTCAGCTCGCTGAACGTTGCTGTGCCTGTTAGCCCAGCCAGCGAGAAGTTCTGATCTTCGTCGAGCAAGTTGCCCGAAGCCTTTATCGTGCCGTTGGCGCGACCACTGATGCGAACACCGGCGCCGGGCATTGCGATCTGAAACAGGTTTGTCAGATCAGCATTCGTGAACGTCGTTTCGATATTTGAAGCCAGGTTGGGACTGGCGAGATTGATTTGCGCTGCGACGACTTGCGGTGGTCCGAGTACGCCTGTTGTAAACGTAATGTTGAGCTGCTGATTTTCTGTCTTGCCGACCAATGCAACTGTACCTGCCGGACGGCCATTTATCGTGACGTCACGTCCCTCGCCATTGAAGGTAATCTGGTACGCAGAAAAGTCTTCGGCAGCAAAATTTCCCGAGACGTGCGCCGTAAAATCGGCAACCCCGGTGACTGACGGTAATCCGGGCCTGTTTGCGAGCGAAGTGAGCCGCGCCAGCTGCACGCCCTCAGCGCGTCCCTGAAAATCGAATACCTTGCTCTTTGTGTTGAGATTCCCATTGGCGACGATGTGACCTGCAACTAAACGGACATCAACACTCTCAACATTTACGTTTGGTCCACTGAACGTTGCTCTCGCCGTCAGAGCTTCGAGCGGTTCGCCGGCGAGCCGGCCCGGACCGAATTGAAGGTTGGCGCTGCCGCTCATCGCGTCCGGGATTCCATTGACTTTAATCTGCCCCGAGATATCGGATTGAGTGTCGGAAGTGAGTTGCTTGTTATTGCTGAACGGCGATAGGGCCAAAAGATTTCGAGCGCTGAATCGATCGAGTGTCGCATCGATCGACATATTGTTTTCACCATTACGCGGCTTGATCAGTGAAAAGCGCACGCCGCCGCCATCACGCTCCGCCAGACTGCCTTCCGGAATGCGAATTTCAGCGTCGTTC
>DASUYO010000397.1:0-8750 GCA_036377375.1 Pyrinomonadaceae bacterium | reverse complement strand
CGCAGGCGCGAAAAGTCTATGTCGGTTCGCAATCCGACTGTCTCACCGTTGTCTTTGCACAGCACGAGCTTTCCTGCATGCTGAACCACGCTCGATAACGAGGGTGAGACTACCACTGACAGAAAGCGCCCGGCCTCGTCTCTGTCAGTCGCAAGATTCGCGAGTCTTGCGGTCACCAATCCAAAGTCGGAGGCGACAAAAAGGTTTTCTTCGTCGGCGACCATGCCGACGATGCGATTCGACAGCAGACCGTCGGCAGTTGTGTAGTGTGACCAACGTGCGCCGTCTTCAATCCAAATGCCATCAGAAAACGTTCCGACAAAGAGTCGGACGCCGCTTCTCGACAGGAATGTGATCTCGGGCAGACGCTGATGTTCCGCGCCGGCTTTGATCTCCTTGAATTGCGAGCCATCGAATGCAATCAGCCCGCCCGCCCTCGTACCGATTAACAGCCGGCCGGGATCTGACAGTAGTGCGTCGATCGATTGCGGAATACGATCGGTCCAGCGATAGCCCTCGAAGTGACTGCCGTCGAATGCGACCAGACCCGACGTTCGCGTGCCAATGAATAGCTTTGAGTTGAATGTGGCAAGGCTCAGCAGATCGCTCTCGGGAAGTCCATCAAGAACCGTGTAGTGGTGCAGAAGATTTCCCGTTGGACCAAATTCAACGAGCCCGCCGTCGGTCGCAACGAAGATCGAGTCGTTAAATTTTTCGATTGCTCTTGTCGATTTGTAACTCTGCCAGATGCTGATTGCCGGATTGTTGATCTGGGAGTAGTACTGATGCTCGAAAGGTATGAAGTTTTGTTTTTCAGACAGCGACCGCTCTTCCGCAAGACTCCTTTCGGCACGTTGCCTGATAAGCCATGCCCCGAGAAGAGTCCCAACCAGAGCAAGACTCGCAAGTAGAATCAGTGTTCTTTTATTAAAGGTTCGTTTGATTGCGTCCACCGCGTGCCTACGTATTCGAGATTAGTGGGCCAGTTAGCCTGCGAGTGATTATTGAAAAGTAAGAGGAAATGTGAGACGTGACGTGACCGGGTGGGTTGACGAGCAGTTACTGTTTCTTCTGCGGTCAGCCCACACGAGGCAGTGTGGATATCCGCAGATGGCCGAAAGCCAGGCTGCCGGAGGAGGAGCCGTTGAAGATGTAAGGTTGGTGGCCGGTTTCGCTCGCGTAATTTGCGGCGACTCTTTCCACTGCCGCGCGCGATCGTTGATCGCCCAGCACTGCAACGGTCCCACCGCTGCCGCCGCCAGTGATCTTTGCGCCGATAAGCCCTGCGCCTGGGCCTTCCCTGCGCACGAGATCGACCAACAGATCGGTTCCGGCGGAGTTCAGACCCAATGCCGTGTAACTACGATGCGACTCGTACATAAGCTCGCCGAGCTCAACAAATGGCTCATCAGAAGCTTCACTCTGCTCCAACAGTTCGACGAAGCGCTGCACACGTGCATTTTCATAAACCGGATGCGCCGCGGGCATCCTGACCGCCGCGGGTAACTGTGCGCGATATTCACTTTCAAATTCCGCGGGGGAAATGTTTGCAAGATAGCTGTTCTCGGAAAAATCCGTTTTTAAATCCGCGATAATCCGCGTACCCATCAACGCACCCGCACGCACGGAGCCATAATCCGCGCCCGCGACGGAGTGACGTATTCCGGAATCGATTCCCCAAAGCATCAGTTTCCGCGGCAGTGGGATCATCCGTTTGAGCTCAGCAGGCTGACAAAGCAACAGCATCAGACGATCGCGCTCGCCAAAGACGGCCGTCATCTGGTCCATCACGCCGCAGGGAGCACCGGCTACCAGATTCTCGACCTTTTGACAGAGCAGCGCCTTGTCGCGTCCGCCAATTCTGATGCTGAAAGCTTCCGTTACTGCCTGCATCACCGCTACTTCCAACGCCGCCGATGAGCTCACACCTTTCCCCAGTGGCACTCGCGACCAGATCAGAATATTCGCGCCGGAAGTGAAGCTCACGTCGCGTTCGCGCATCAGCACGAGAAACACACCAGCAACGTACGCGGCCCAGCGATTGGCACCATCGTGCTGCTGAAAAAACTCGCGCGCCGCTTCATATTCCACTGGTCCATCAAACTCGCTCAACGACATAGTGAGCGAGCGCGGTTCCCCATCTAACTCGACTGGCAAAGTGACGATGTTAAGCGAGCGCTCGGCTTTCAACTGAACAGCGGCAAACGTTGCTTCCGCGATCGGAAATTCGAGCACGTGTGAACCGGAGTAGTCGGCAATTCCGCCCATCACGTCCAAACGTCCAGGGGCGCGACTGACGATCAAATCCGCGTTCGCGTCGAATAATTCGCGAGATGGAGAAAACGGATGAGTACTGAGTTGATTGAGGAGATCGATAAACGATTCTGTGTCGGGCGTCTGGGTCGAGTTACCATGAATGACGCGATACATTCTTCTATCGCTCCTTCGCCGAAACAGCAGCCTAAAGGCTGAACTCTGAACTATGTCAACTTCCTCTCAAGCGTCACCCGGCGCTGAGCATAGTTCAGAGTTCAAGCTTTAGCTTGCGCTTTTGTAGCGCCGCCTGTAGCAGAGGCTCAACAGTCGCTCGGATGTTCTGGTTTGCATAACCCACCCAACTCACGTCAGGCTCAACGGCAAGACGCGCTTTCAATGGACCACCGTCAGCGCCGGTAACGATCACTCCAGCTTCACGTGCGATAAGTTCAGTGCATAAGTCGTAAGGATGACAACACAGCAGCCTCGGCAATCCGCGCTCACTCGTGACCGGACCCATCTGCGCTCTCAAATCAGCGGTGAAGCGATCGTGCCCGGCGATTAGCTCGTAAAGCTGACCCCCCGTGGATGTGTATTGATCTTCGAAGCACAGCGCTTTACCAGGCTGTGCTGGACCGACTGCTCCCCGAACAATCTCGTCATCGATAGCAGCCAGCACGTCTCGCACACCGGGAAAGAAGCGAACTACCTGTGAATAGCTCTGAGCGATATCGCCCGCCGTTGAAGGATGCAGCTCGAGCGGCGAATGTTCACCCGTTAAGCGGTCGAATCGTTCCGCTTGAAATCCTTCGCCGCAAAAGGCCCAAAGAACGTCAGAGAGGTGTTGCTTCGCGAGTGGTATCTCTGTTTGCACGGCGAGCTCAATGTCATTCAAACTCGTGTCTGGCCCATGATTGCGTGCGACACCAGTGAGTATCCAGCCGCTGCGTTTCTGATACATCAAGCCGCGCGTACCGTCGATCGGATCCACAATGATTCGCCAAACGACATCAGACTCTGCTGCGCCACGCGGCAGGATGATCTGGCCCTCACTCAATCCTTCGGCGACGAGTATTAGAGGTGCGAACGGCGCCGCCTCGCGCTCGAAGAAATCGATCAGCAACTCTTCGCTGACACGATCGAGCGCGAAGATCGTGTCGCCTTCCTGTTCGCTCACGACTGTTGCCAGCTCACCTGAAGTTGCGCGTTCACATGCTTCGACCACTGAAGCACGAATCGTTTCGTGCAAGCGACGGACAGGCTTGAGAAGCTTGCGAATGTCGTACGCTGTCATTTCGTTCGGTCTTTATAATGAACGTTGGCTTGCGCCCGGAGCTCGGCCGCTTTCTCATCCGGTGACGTATCGCTGAGAAAATTGCCGCCACCAACTTCCGGGCCTGCAAGAAACTTCAAAAGATCCGGTTTGCGCAAGGGCGGATGAAATTCGATGTGAAAGTGAAAACCGCTGTAATCGTCGCCGTCAGTGGGTGCCTGATGCAGCGGCATGACGTAAGGAAACGGCATTTGCCAGAGATTGTCGAACCTGACGAGCACGTCTTTTAGCACGCTCGCAAAGTCACGCATCTCGCTCGCGGACAGCGCCGCAAGGCTTGGGTGCGTTGACTTAGGAGCCACGAAGACTTCATAAGCGTAGCGCGCGAAATATGGCACGAACGCAATGGCTGACTCGTTTTCCGTGATGATCCGAGTGCCTGCTTCCTGTTCGGCGGCGATGATGTCCTGGAAAAGCACGCGCCCAGTTTCGTTCAAATACCGTTGACTCACTCGAGCCTCAGTTTCGATCGTCTTGAAGATAAAGTTTGTCGCGTAAATCTGACAGTGCGGATGTGGATTCGACACGCCCACCACTTCGCCTTTGTTTTCGAAGATGAGCACGTGGTTGATATCCGGCAGTCGACCTAACTCGTCATATTGTTCCTGCCAGACGCGCAGCAACTGTTGAATCTCATCAACACTCAGCTCAGCTAGAGTGACATTGTGTTTGGGACTGTAGCAAACTACGCGCGCGATTCCCCGAGCGGGACGATTTTGATAGAGGCCTGTGGGCGTTTCCAGTGAAGACGGCGCCGAGAGCGACACACACGGATGATCGTTATCGAAAACGTATGTCTGCTCGTAGTCAGGATTAACTGCACCGCTAACGCGCACATTTCCAGGGCAGAGATAACAATCTGCGACATACGGCGGCAACGCGGACGCACTTTTGTTTACAGTGCTGCCGCTCCACGGGCGATCCTGGCGATGAGCAGCGACTATCACCCACTCTTCTCTTAGTGGATGCCATCGCTCTTCCCACGTCATGTTAGCTCCTAAAATTGGCCACAAAAGGCACAAATAATTTTTCTTAATTTTTGTGCATTTTGTGCCTTTTTGCGGCTAATTGTGCCTTTTTGCGGCTAATTTGTGCCTTTTTGTGGCCACTCAGCACTCCGCGACCTACCGGCACCATGTAACACGTGCGGCCGTCCTCAGGATCCATCGAGGCAAGCACATGATTGAACAAAGCTCTCTCTTCAAACTCCGCATATTTGATACCGGGGTGAATGGCGAAAAGACGGCCAGTCATCTTCAGCATGTTATAGACATTGCACGACTCGTCGGTCCTTCCGTCTACGCGCTCGGCGAGCTTTCATACTTTTGAGGTAAACGCGGCTTGCGCGGTCAATTGTAAACGTCGGAGTGTAGGAATGCGAAGCTGAAGTCCAGGATCTATCGAGCTTGTGTGTGACCAGCATAGTTCGGATCCACTGCTTCTACTACAGTCGTCTCGTATAGATAACTATTCAATTCGTCTGCAACGTTGAAGTGAGCGCCGGGATAATCGTAGGACATAATCACATTTACTCTCTCACGATGGCCACGGACCGGGAGTACGGAGTGCAAGCACCGATTGCCGCGCATGATCAGCAGCTTTCCTGTCTCGGGGCGCACAAGTGTTTCCTTCATTGAAAGCCGGCGACAGACCTCGGTCTGCAACAGACGATCGAGTTGTCTTTGCAAAACAGGATGTGTGTCTTTGAAGAGATCGAGACGGTAGTTTGGATAACACTCCGTTTCGCCGCCATCTGTTTCGTTCAAGTAGAGTATTGCCGTGACGGCATTCCGATCGTAGTGATACCGGTACGTGCCGCCGCTCGGAGTGATGTTAACGTTGCACGCCACACGCGCATCTTTAATCGGTTCGATCTCTCGATCGATTTCCTTGATAAAGCTTGTAACGCGGTTGTAAAGATCCAGGATTTCCGGCAGGTCACGTGAGATACGATGGCCGTCGATAACGGAATAGTTCAGCGGTCGATCATTCGCAGGACGGTAAATCGGGGGAATCTTATGTTTGCTCCGGCAGCGATTAATGCTGTCCAGAAGTCGCTCGCACATGCGGGAGTCAATGAATTCTTTAACGACATAGATTCCCGGCGCGCTCGACATAACTACCCCCTGGCTCGTAGTACACTCCTGTCCTTCAAATTCCGGGCCAATGATTCAGATCCGCCCACAAAAAACATAAAAAACTAATAAGCTTGCGTAAGGCCTCACGGAGGAGTAAAAGTTCCGCATCGGCCATGATATTTAAAGGAGTTCCCGGCATGAGAATCCTTCGCCTCATTTCCTGCGCCTCGATTGTCATGACAATCTGCGTTGCGTATGCAACTGCACAAGAGACGATTCCGCCAACCGTAAAGGCCGCCGAAAACAATAAGCCTGAATACGTTTTGCAAGTAAGTCGTCGCGAGGGCTGCATTGTTTTTCCGATCTCACCCAAAAACAAAACCGGATCTATTGTGCGTGCGCTATTTCGACCGGCACAGACTCCTCCTGACATTGCCACACGGCCTTCCAAGCTATTTGTATGGGCCAGACAGGACGGCGAGTACTGGCAGATCAAGGTATCGATAGGCACGGGTGAATTCTACGATGCAGGTGACGTCAAGATCGGCGAATTCAAACTCAGTCTGAATCAGCGCACGGACGTTCCCGGCGTCAGTCAATTTGGATTGAGTCCCATACAAGTTGGCGTTTTGAAGATCGTGCGGCAGCAGGCAGGTAAGCCGGAATTCAGAAGTCTCGCTGAATCGATCTCACTCGAATCGATGGAAGTGAGTGAGCTCCCGGATCCGTTCAAGCTCACGCTCAAAAACAACTCAACTCAGAATCTTATTGCTATTCAGTACAACACTCTCGGTCTCAATAGATTTTTCGAATTGAAGTGGTTGAGTCTCGGCCTGCTCGACGAGCCGCTAATCAAAGCCGGTAAGAGCTACAAACTTGTCGTGAACAGCGAAGATAACAGTTGCGGTGATGACGAAGGCTACCACCCAAATCAAACAAATCGAATTGATTTAGTAAGTGCTGTATTCGCAGATGGTACTCATGAAGGCGAGCCCGGTCTGGCTGCGCTTATCAAGGGCAAGGCGCTCGGCAATCGCAAGAACTTGGAGCGTGTCGTTAATTCTATTCGTTCCCTGAATGATCCGGCTGAACTTTCGCAACAGTTGAATTATCTGCAAGAAGGAATGAACGAAGAGGCTGAACCTTATCTGGTCGACACGTTGCGTGTCATGTTGCCTACGTTACCGGCGGATGCGACGGACGGCATCATCAGCTTCATTCGCTCCGGCATGCATGAAGTAAAAGTAAGTCTCTTAGCCGACGCGCAACATTTTAAGCAGCTTAGCGAACGTAACAATCCCGAATTGAGTAAGCAGTGGGTAGAGCGAACCAAGGCTAAATACGAACGCTGGTGGGCTGCGGCTGTAGATATGACATCTCGATGAGAGACGGACAGACGTGTATTCCTAAAGTACGCTCGAAGGAGACTTATCATAATACCTACGTCATTTCTCGTAAGGTGCGGAAGTTGCGTTTGATTTGATCAAGGAGGGGCGATGGAAGCAACCAGAGTTACTGTTGATGAAGTGAAGGAACGTATGGACCGCGGGGAGGCGTTTACGTTCGTCGATACGCGCAACCTACAGGCGTGGGGTGACGCGAAGACAAAGCTGCCGGGAGCGATCCGGATTCCTGCGGACGAAGTGGAACAGCATCTCAACGAAATTCCGCACGACCGCAGCGTCATTACTTACTGCACGTGACCGCACGAAGCATCGAGCGCCCGTGTGGCGCAGGCACTGATGGACCACGGTTGGAAAAATGTTCATCCACTCTTCGGAGGCTTTGATGCGTGGCAAAAAGCAGGGCTTCCGGTAGACGCTAAGCAGTAGTCGCAAAAAAGCACAAAAGACACAAAATGATTTGCTGAAAAATCTTTTGTGACTTTTGTGCCTTTTTGTGGCTTCATATCCGACGGATGCCCCCTGATGAATCACCTGACTGCGCTGCCTGGCTGGACGAGCATGGCGATTATCTGTTCAAGTACGCAGTCTTTCGACTTCGCGATCAAACTGCCGCCGAGGACGTCGTTCAGGAAACATTTCTCGCTGCGCTCAAAGCTTACGAAAAATTTGAAGGACGCGGCTCTGAGCGCACCTGGCTCGTCGGCATCATGAAGCACAAGATAACGGATCACTTCCGTCGCGTAGCACGAGAAGCTCCCGTAGGTGAAGACGTGGATGAAGCCTCTGAGCATACCGAGCTGTTCCAGTCTTCCGGACAATGGACTGGTCACTGGGATCCAAATCATGCACCTACTGACTGGCAAGCCACGCCTTCTGAATTAATCGAACGCAATGATTTCTGGAGAGTATTCAGCGATTGTCTTTCACCGCTGCCACAGCGCACTGCCAGCGTGTTCACGCTGCGTGAAGTTGATGGATTAAAGAGTGATGAGGTTTGTGAAATGTTGAATATCTCAGCGAACAATTTGTGGGTTATGCTTCATCGTGCACGCTTGCATCTGCGCAACTGCCTGGAAGTAAACTGGTTCAAACCATCGAAACGTTAGGCATGGCTGTGAAGGTTTACGACAAGCTCAAACGTTCGAGCCGCTTTTGGTTATTGCGGAGGTTACCGGCCTGCCAGCAGATCGTCGAAACAATTTCTCAGTCGATGGAGCGCAAGTTAACCCTGCGCGAAAGCATCAAACTCAAACTCCATTTGTGGGTCTGCGCGTGGTGCCAGTGGTACATGGAACACCTGCAAATCATTCGCGATGCCGCTCGCGCGAAAGCTGAATCTCCTGATCTCACCTCCGTTTCCGGCCCCGCACTCTCTTCCGAAGCTCGCGAACGAATCAAGCGACGGCTCACAGATCGCTTGTAAGGTTCTTCAGTTATCTCCGACAAACATTCGGGATAACCATGACTTCCGGACTTCACGATCATTTACACGCGCCGAACAGATTCGCAGTCATCCCGACGAGCGTCAGATTGAACGCCGATCCGCAATACACGGGAAAAGGCGTCACGATCGCCTTCCTCGATTCCGGCTTTTATCCGCATGCCGATTTGTCAGAACCCACAAATCGAATTCTTTTTTACAAGGATATTGCTGAAGAACAAGTTTCGCTCGATAGT
>DASUYO010000396.1:0-4874 GCA_036377375.1 Pyrinomonadaceae bacterium | reverse complement strand
GAACATTCATGGTGGTCCACACGCTGCCTACGGTTTCGTGTTCGATCAGGAGTTTCAATGGATGGCCGCGAAAGGTTATGTCGTGCTTTATCCAAATCCGCGCGGCAGCACGAGCTATGGTCAGGAGTTTGGAAATATCATTCAGCACAACTATCCGGGCGATGATTACAAGGATCTGATGGCGAGCGTCGATGAAGTGATCAAGCGTGGCTACATCGACGAGAAGAAGATGGGCGTCACGGGCGGCAGCGGCGGCGGGCTGCTGACCAATTGGACCATCACGCAAACGACGCGGTTCGCGGCTGCGGTTTCGCAACGCGATATCGCAAGCTGGTCTGACTGGTGGTACACAGCAGATTTCACACTCTTCCAGCCGTCGTGGTTCAAAGCGCCACCTTTCGAAGATCCGGAAGACTATCGAAGGCGCTCGCCAATCACTTATGTCGACAAGATTCAGACGCCGTTGATGTTGATCCTCGGAGAGGCAGACTGGCGCACGCCGACTGGTTCAGGTGGTGAAGCGATGTTCCGCGCGCTGAAGTATCGGAAGATACCGACGGTGATGGTGCGTTTTCCGAACGAGTCGCACGAGTTGTCTCGCTCAGGGCAGCCCTGGCACCGCATCGAGCGTTTGCAGCATATCGTCGGGTGGTTTGATAAGTGGCTCATGGGCGTGCCGAAACCGGAGTACGACATCGGCGAGCCGAGCAAGAGCACGAGCACGCAGCAATAATTGAGACGTTCAAATACAACTGTAGGGGCGGCCCTCTGTGGCCGCCCGTCTTCCCAATGATGCTCGTTCCGAACGACGGGCGGCCACGGAGGGCCGCCCCTACAGTTGTACCTCAATAGCTGTATACCCAAACGTTTATGAAAATCCTCGGACTGATCGGCGGCACCGGACCCGAATCAACAATCGATTACTATCGATTGTTGACTGCACAGTATCGCGAGAAGGCGGACGGCGCCTCACCGCATGTCATCATCAACAGCATCAATCTCAAACAGATGATTGAGTGGATGAGCGCCGGTGAGCTCGGCAAAGTTACCGATGCACTCGTCGCGGAATTCGCGCGCCTGGAGAGAGCAGGAGCAGACTTCGCTGCGCTGACGGCAAACACACCTCACATCGTGTTTGACGATCTTAGACAACGCGTAACGTTGCCGCTGATCAGTATCGTCGAAGCGACTTGTGAACGCGCACAGGCCCTTGGCTTCAAGAGTGTTGGACTGTTTGGCACGCGTTATACGATGCAGGCACCGTTTTATCCTACCGTGTTTTCTCGCATCGATATCAAACTCGTTTTGCCGAACGAAGAAGAACAGGCATACATTCACGAGAAATATTTCAGTGAGCTGCTGAAAGACAAGTTTCTTCCCGAGACACGTGAGCGATTTCTCGCCATTGCCGATGACATGAAGGAGCGTGACGGCATTGAAGCATTGATTCTCGGCGGAACTGAGATACCTCTGTTGTTACGTGCCGAGGAGCACAACGGCATTCATTTCCTCGATACCACACGCATCCACGTCGATCGCCTGATCGAAGAGATGCTCACGTAAGCCCCAAAAAAGGGACAAAAAACACAATAAAATTTTCGTGACATCTCCTTGATAGTCTTTGCGCCCTAAAAACTCAGCGAAATTCCCCCGCGTTTTCCCCCAGGGCTTAACTACCCGAAAGACCGAAAGGAAATCATCATGGGACTTTTTGACAAAATGTTTGGACGCGGCGCTTCGGAAGCGGAGCAACAACAAGGCGCACAACAGCGCTTTAACGAGCTCAAACAAAAGTACCAGACCGTTCTCACCACCGCCGATAACGAGCGGATTCAATTTCAGAACCTGCACGTGCAGGACAATAAGCTCTTCATCCGAGGAATCGCGCCTTCAGAAGAGGCAAAGAACAAGTTTTGGGATCAGGTCAAGCTCGTCAATCCGAATGCTGACGACATCACTGCGGACATTTCTGTCGACACGAGCCGTGCGATGGGCGCAGCCGCGGGCGGCGGCCAGAGTGGCGGAGGTCAGACCTACGAGGTCAAGAGTGGTGATAATCTCTCGAAGATCAGTAAACAGTTTTACGGCGATTCGAACGAGTACATGCGGATCTTCTACGCAAACCGCGACAAGCTGAAGGATCCGGATAAGATCCAGGTTGGTCAACAGCTTGTCATCCCGCCCGACGATGATAAATAATGTCCGACCTGATAGGTCCTATAAGACTTAACGTCCTATAGGACCTATTGCTTTGTTCAACTACACAACCCGGAGGCCCCTATGTTCCGACGACGCCTGTCTTGTATCTCCCTGCTGCTGATCCTGGCGCTTGCTAACTCCCTCGCAGCGCAAACCGCACGGCGTCCAATGAAACTCGACGACCTGACGCGGTTTCGCAACGTCAGCGATCCGCAGATCTCGCCGGACGGGCAATGGGTCGCCTACGTCGTCGGCACAATCGACGCAAAGGAAGACAAAGCAAACTCGCACATCTGGATGGTGAACATTAACGGCAGCAACGATCGCCAAATCACGTTCAGTCAGGAGAGCGAAAGCTCGCCGCGCTGGAGTCCCGACGGCAAATACATTTCGTTCACGTCGTCACGACCCGGCAAAGCACGCGGCAGCCAGGTCTGGTTGCTCGATCGAAGCGGTGGCGAAGCCACGCAGCTCACGGAGCTCAAAGGGCGCTTGCAGGGACACGAATGGTCACCCGATTCGAAACGACTCGCGTTAGTGATTGGCGATCCGGATCCGGAGACTGATCCCGCGCCATCACCGCAGCCCGGTGCGACGCCGCGCGTGCCGAAGCCGATCGTGATCGATCGTTACAGGTTCAAGCAGGACGGTCAGGGGTATCTGCTGTCAGGACGTCACAGCTACATTTACACCTTCGACATCGCCAGCAAAAAACTCGAGCGCCTCACGAAGAGTAAATGGGACGAAAGCTCGCCGTCGTGGTCGCCCGACGGCACTCGCATCGCTTTCATGAGTAATCATTCCGACGATCCGGATCGTGATCCCGCAGCACACCTCTACGTCGCCGAAGCCAAGCCTGGTGCAACTGAAAAACAGTTGACGCCTGATACAGTGCGCGCGAGCCGCGCGCGACCGGAGTGGAGTCCTGATTCGAAATGGATCGCTTTCGTTGAAGGTGACGACAAGAAATACGGCGCGTACAACATGGACCATCTCGGACTCGTTGCGTCAGATGGCAGCAGCGCGCCCACTCGTCTCAAAGCGGCAGAGGATCTTGATCGCGGCATCTCTTCTTCACCTCGTTTTACTTCAGATGGCAAAGCAATACAGTTTTTGGTCACGGACGATCGTTCGGTTTATCCAGTCAAGGCGAATCTCTCCGGCGGAGCAGCACAACGCCTGCTGAAGCCTCCGATTGTGATTTCCAACTGGAATTTCAACGCCGGTCGTTCCGTTGCGATCTCCGGTGGAGATGAAAAGGCCAATGAGATCTACGTGTGGGAAGGAAACTCGTTGCGCCAGCTCACGCACCAAAACGACGCTTTGTTCGCGGAGTTGAACCTTGGCGCGACTGAAGAGATTGGATTCAAGAGTAAGGACGGCACGCAAGTAAATGCATTGCTGACGTACCCGGTTGGATATGTGAAAGGCACAAAAGTGCCGCTGCTTCTGAGAATTCATGGTGGTCCAAACGGACAGGACCAACACTCGTTCAGCACTGAGCGACAGATTTTTGCGGCGAACGGCTACGCGGTGCTGGCGGTGAACTATCGTGGCAGCGCCGGTCGTGGACAGAAGTTTTCACGTTCGATCTTCGCCGACTGGGGCAACTACGAAGTGCAGGATCTGCTTGCAGGAGTCGATCACGTTATCAAGATGGGGGTTGCGGATCCCGATCGGCTCGGTGTAGGCGGCTGGAGTTATGGCGGCATACTGACTGATTACCTCATCGCGAGTGATCCGCGCTTCAAAGCAGCGACGAGTGGCGCCGGCACAGCGTTCACTATAGCTTTCTACGGCACCGATCAATACATCATTCAGTACGACAATGAGATTGGACCACCCTGGAATCCGAAAGCATGGGACACGTATGTAAAGATCTCGTATCCGTTCCTGCATGCGGATCGCATTCAGACTCCGACACTGTTCCTGGGCGGCGAGCGTGATTTCAACGTGCCTGTTCAGGGCAGCCAGCAGATGTATCAGGCGCTTCGCAGTCTCGGAATCGATACGCAACTGATCATCTATCCAAACGAAAACCATGGTATTCAACGGCCGAGCTACCAGCGCGATCGGATGGAGCGATACCTTGCGTGGTACGACAAGTACGTGAAGAAGAATGGTCCGCCTTCATCCACGACGTCCGCGGCGAATTAATCACGGATAACACGGATGCGCGTTTTTGCGACTTCAGATCTCCACACCGACTACAAAGAAAACTTTCGCTGGTTGCAAGAGTTATCGGATACGGTCTATCGCAACGACGCACTGATCGTTGCCGGAGACATCTCAGATCGTCTCCACATCATTCGCGACACTCTCCTCTTACTCCGGTCAAAATTCCGGCACGTGCTTTTCACGCCCGGCAATCATGAGCTCTGGGTTCGCAAGTTGGAATTCGATTCGATAGAAAAGCTCAGGCTCGTCCTCCAGCTCTGTGACGAGATTGATGTAACCACCAAACCACTGCGGTTGGACAACTTCTGGATCGTTCCGCTCTTCTCCTGGTACGACGGCGTCTTCGACACTGCGATGAAGAATGAACGGACTGCCGCGCGACAGGCGTGGGCCGATTTTCACTACTGCAAATGGCCTGAACATGCAAAGCCGCTCGCTGACTATTTCCTTCGCATGAACGAGCCGCATCTCAAGACTTATGACGCGCCTGTCATAAC
>DASUYO010000395.1:0-5559 GCA_036377375.1 Pyrinomonadaceae bacterium | reverse complement strand
CCTTTTCTCAACGCTGAAGGAAAACCTTACCAGTACGTTGCGATTCGCAGCGATATAACGGAGCGCAAAAGAGCAGAGCAGCAAATCCGCGAGCAAGCTGCCCTCCTCGACCAGGCCCGCGATGCGATTCTGGTGCGCGATCTTGATCACACTATTCTGTTCTGGAACAAGGGCGCCGAGCATATCTACGGCTGGACTGCTGAGGAAGTGATCGGGAAGAACGCTCAGGAATTACTTTTCAACGAGCCTTCGGCCGAGTTTGAGGAAGCCCGGCGTGCAGTCATCAAAAATGGAGAATGGAAAGGTGAAGGCCGTCAAATGCGTCGAGACGGCGCTGAGATAATCGTCGAAAGCCGGTGGACATTGGTTCGCGATGAACAGGGACAGCCCAAATCGATCCTCGTCATCAATACTGACGTTACCGAAAAGAAACGCATCGAGTCGCAGTTCCTTCGCGCTCAAAGAATGGAATCCATTGGCACCCTCGCCGGCGGCATTGCTCACGATCTGAACAACGTCCTTTCTCCGATCTTAATGGCGATCGACATGCTAAAACTGAAAGCCATCGATGAAAACAGCAAGAAGTGGCTGGACGTGTTGCGAACCAATGCAGAACGTGGCGGAAATATGGTGCGACAGGTTTTGTCTTTCGCCCGCGGTGTAGAAGGCGAGCGTGTGGCGCTACAGCCGAAGCATCTCATCAAGGAGATCGTCAAAATTCTGCGCGAGACACTGCCGAAGTCAATCGAGATCACTTTCCGCGTGCCTGACAACCTTTGGATCATTTCCGCCGATGCAACGCAAATGCACCAGGTGTTGATGAATCTTTGTGTAAACGCCAGGGATGCAATGCCGGAAGGTGGATCGATCTCAATTACCGCCGAGAATGTTTTTTTAGACGAAAACTATGCGCGCATGCACATTGAGGCTAAAGCCGGACGCTTCGTTGTAATTAGCGTCGCGGATACAGGACCGGGAATGACTCCCGAAATTCAAAGCAGGATTTTCGAACCCTTTTTCACCACTAAAGAGATGACTAAGGGAACTGGTCTGGGCCTCTCTACTGCTTTAACGATCGTGAAGAGCCATGGCGGCTTTATCAATGTCTATAGTGAGTTGCACAAAGGAAGTCAATTTGCTTTGTACCTTCCGGCGCTTGATACGCCTGGCAGCGTCGAATCCGCTGCTGCGCAAACCGATCTTCCGCTAGGGCATGGCGAGTTGGTCCTGGTAGTTGACGACGAAGAGTCTATTCGCGAGATAACACGCGGCACGCTTGAAACTTTTGGATACAAGGTGCTGACTGCGAGCGACGGTACTGAAGCACTGGCACTTTACGCAGATAAAAAAAACGAGATAGCAGTTGTGCTAACCGATATGGTGATGCCGTTCATGGATGGCCCAGCGACGATTCGAGCATTGCAACGAATGAATTCCAAAGTCCGAATAATCGCTGCAAGCGGTTTGGGAACAGGACATCGCGCCGGCGAAGGCGTCCTAGAGGGCGTTTCTGTCTTCCTCAACAAACCGTATACAGCGGAAAAATTACTCAAGACACTCGCAGAGGTCCTGCATACTTAGAATTAGAGAATCGCTTCGACAGGGCGGCGGCGTTTGTCCCAAGGATCTGCGAACTCCGGATCACGTGAGTGATCATGGCGGTCGAGAGTAAGCATTTCGTGGATCGCGGGAAGCTCACTTTTCGCGAAATCCTCAACTGATCCGTCGAATACAATTCTTCCTGCTTCTAACACAATAACTCTGGTCGCTGGCAGTCGTGTTGACGGAGCTTCGATGGTGTTCACTTTGAGGTCGCCAGTGCTTTCCGCGCAGTAGTGTGCGAGATAATCAATCTCATGGATTTTCTTCGTTACGTATAGCGATGAGATGTGGTTGATATCCCGGGCGCGGATAATAAGGTCCAACACTTTGAGGGCCGCAATGGGATCGAGACTCATCGTTGGTTCGTCAAACAACATGATTCTCGGCCAACCGATTAGTGCGCGTGCTATTTCGAGCCGGCGCTTCATTCCGCCAGAAAGCTCTTCCGGAAACTTTTCTTCCTCCCCTTCAAGTCCGACGAACTGCAAGACCTCGCGAACAGCTCTATCGATTTCTTCCTCAGACCAGCCATGCTCTTCAGGACGATATGCAGCGTTCTCATAAACCGGTAAGCCGGTGAAGAGGGAATCCTCCTGAAAGACCATGCCCATCAATCCGCCACGAATATCGATCAGTTCTGATTCGTTCAGGATTTCGATCTCTCGTCCCTCGATAAAGATTTGTCCGGAGTCTGGTTTTAGAAGACCCATCGCTAAGCGCAACAACACCGATTTGCCGGATCCTGAGATACCAGTCAGGAAGATCATCTCACCCTGGGCAAGCGTGAAGCTTATGTCGTTTAGCACCAGCCGATTGTCGAAGCTTAGGGCGACGTTGCGAAACTCGATTGCCGGCGGTGGAGTAGTGGTGTCTTTGTTCATGCTCGTTTGCGCTGCAACGTTCATGCCCTCTTAGCCACAAAAAGGCACAAAAGTCACAAAAGCAGACTAGTCAAAAGTTTGATCTTACGCCTTGTGCTTTTTGTGCCTTTTTGTGGCTACTCGTCTTGTGCCTTTTTGTGGCTGAAATGCGGGAAATTTCTATTGAGTTGGGAAATACCCCGCAGCCTCACGCTCTTCTTCATTCGAACTATCTAAAACCTTCATAAAAGCAGGATGGTACAGGTTGTGCAGAGACCTCAGCCGGAGGCGGAGAAGGAAGTAATGGCGAGAGTTTTAATCCTGGGTGGCGGCTTCGGAGGCGTTGTAGCTGCCGAGCGTCTCGCTGAGAAACTCGGCGACGAACATCAAATCACGCTCGTGTCGCGCAGCCGCCAATTTATTTTCTATCCAGCACTCGTCAGACTCGCTTTTGGTGAATGCCAGCCGGCAGACGTTTCGTTTGACTTGCGGCACTCGATGTTGAATCGAAAAATCAACTTCATTGAAGCGGAAGTTGCCCACATCGATCCTTTTGACAGGATCGTAACCATTGCGCACGGTGAGGTCGAGGGAAAGCTCGGATACGATTATCTGATATTCGCTCTTGGCCGGAGGCTGGCAACCGAACTAATTCCTGGTTTCTACGAACATGCTCACCATCTACTGAATGTCGATAAGGCAATAAAGTTTGGTAAAGCCATTAACACACTCCGCGAAGGAAGAGCTGTATTTGGTCAATGTCCGGACGCTCGTTTGCCGGTCCCAGTTTACGAGAGTGCCTTTGCCCTGGCCCGCTTGCTGGAAGAACAGGGCAATCGCGAGAGCGTCAGAATCACAGTCGTCAGCCCGACCACGCTGCAATCAGAGCTTGGAGACCTTGGCGCTGCCGCTGCGCTTGAGAAAGCACTTAACGCACATCAAATAGAGTTCCTGCCCAACGTCAGCATTAATTCACTAAGGGCAAACTCAGCCATAACGACCAGCGGAGCCGGGATCAATTTCAACCTGCTCATGTTGGTGCCACCGTTTCGCGGTTCTTCAGCGGCCTCATACGTGGGGATCACAAGCGACGACGGCTACATAAATGTCGACTCGACGATGCGGGTTATCGGACACGAACGACTGTACGCGGTTGGTGATTGCGTTAACTTTGATGGACCAAAGATGGGCCATATGGCGGTACGTCAGGCAGAGGTCGCGGCGACTAACCTCGCGGCGGAGATCGATGGAAAGGAACCTGCTTCACGTTATCAGCACGAAATGAGATTTGTGATTGCCGGGCTCGGAAGCGACGGCCTTTATCTTCACAAAGATCTTTGGACAGACGAACCAGCAACCGTCAGGCAGGGCCCTTTTTGGAGTTGGGCAAAACGTGTTCAGAAAAGACATTGGGAAGTTTCGCATTCATAGTTCAAGTGGAGGCAACATCATGACAGAGAATCGCACAATTGTTTTGGCTGAAGTCCCGATTGGAGGAGAGAGTGGAGCCGTGTGGAACGGTTTGCATGCAGAACGTGAAGACATTTGCGAGGCTCTGCTCAAACGCTCCGAACCCACGTCTCAAGTATATGAACATCAAGAGTTACTGCAAGCGCGGCTGCGAAGCATCGATGACGCGCTCGACCACCTGATGTCCAAAAACAAAAGCGATTTATGCGATGGAGTCGTGGTCGAAAACTTGAATTCGTTCGACACGATCCTGGTTCGCACCCACAACAGCGACTACCGCATATTGCTGCTTGATCCGAAGACGGGACGCGCTCTTGTCGAAGGCGGTAGCTACCTTCTCGAACCGAATGACGGTCTTATCAAAGGTTCAGCACTTCCAGGATCAGCTTTCAACGCAGGCGTTATCTGTGTAGGAGGCCGTTTGGAAATGTGGGTGAACAAAAAGGTCCTGCTTACTTCGCCGATCGAATCGGTTGAGGTGAAACACAATGCGGCTGCGGAATCATTGGAAGTTATCTCCGCGGCGTAAATAAGTGCAGTAAGGAAGTATTGAAATGAAAGCAAATGTTTTTCGAGGTAAGAACCGAATAGGGATCGAAGAGGTAGAGAAACCGCGCGCTGGGGCGGGCGAGGCCGTTATTCGCGTAACGCTGACCACGATTTGTGGAACGGACCTACACATCGTCAGGGGCGAATATCCAGTTACCCCTGGTCTCATCATCGGTCATGAACCGGTCGGCGTGATCGAAGAACTCGGTGAAGGCGTTTCCGGATACAACATTGGCGATCGCGTGCTCGTTGGTGCAATTACGCCTTGCGGTCAATGTCGCGCGTGTCTGTCCAGTCACTCAGCACAATGCGGTCATGGTGAAGGTTACGAGGCGCTCGGTGGGTGGCGATTCGGGAACACTATCAATGGTGCTCAGGCCGAGTATCTGAGAGTGCCCTATGCCCAGGCAAACCTCGCAAAAATTCCCGATGAGTTGAGCGATGAACAGGTGGTCCTACTCGCAGATATCGCATCCACTGGTTTCGGCGGCGCTGAATCTGCGGGCATAAAGATAGGCGACTCAGTTGTCGTGTTTGCACAGGGACCAATCGGTCTATGTGCGACGGCCGGTGCAAAACTGATGGGAGCATCACTAATCATCGGCGTCGATGGCGATGAGCATCGACTGGCAATGTCAAAACGAATGGGCGCTGATGTCACGCTCGACTATCGCGACGTTGATGTGGTCGCAGAAGTAAAACGTCTCACCGGCGGCGGTGCCGATGTAGCAATTGAGGCACTTGGCACTCAACAAACGTTTGAAAGCGCATTGCGGAGTCTGCGGCCGGCAGGAACACTTTCGAGCCTCGGCGTCTATTCCGGCAAGCTTCAAATTCCCTATGAAGCATTTGCAGCCGGCATCGGAGATCACCGAATCGTGACAACACTTTGTCCCGGTGGCAAAGAGCGCATGCGGAGATTGATGGAGATGGTTCGTCATGGTCGCGTCGATCTCACGCCATTGCTCACGCACAGTTTCTCTTTGGACAACATTGGAGCAGCTTATGACCTGTTCGGCGAGCGGCTCGACGGTGTGATGAAGGTAGCGATTAGGCCTTGAGAAATGCTGAAGCGGAG
>DASUYO010000394.1:0-36769 GCA_036377375.1 Pyrinomonadaceae bacterium | reverse complement strand
AGTGGAACTCAAGCATAGTTCAGAGTTCAAGCTTTAGCTTGCCAAGCGTTAATAATCAAATACCTTACCAACTGTGAAGACTTAGTGTTAAGCAGCAAGCTAAAGCTTGAACTCTGAACTATGCCTGAGTTGACCTTGAGGGCTCAATGCCTACGGATTTTCCAGTGCTTCTTTTATCCGCTGGGCGGTTTTGGGGCCGATGCCGTCGATCATGTCGAGGCCGCCGGAGGAGACGAATGCTTTCAGATCTTCCAGGGATGAGATTTTGAAGCGCTGGTGGAGCAGGGCGACAGTCTTTGGTCCAATGCCCGGAATCTCCAACAAATCAAGCACGGTTTCCGGAGTCTCAGCAGTGAGACGGTCCCACGCATCAAACGAGCCCTTCGTCAGTAGATCAATCACTTTGCCGGCAATTGCTTTGCCGACGCCCGGAATTTCCTGTAGTCCGGTCACACCCTCCTTGTCCACGATCTCTTTCAAAGACGTCGGCCAGACCTCGATTGACTCGGCCGCATTTCGATAAGAGCGCAAGCGAAAAGGGTCGTCACCGCGAACCTCCATCAGCGCGGCGAGGCGAAAGAACCGGCGAGCGATTGCCTGATTATCCATCAATTACAAATTTCGAAGTTGAATTATGCTTAGTCTAACGTCGCGAGCAGAGTAATATCAAAGGGCTTCAACATTGCATCATCGAGGAGACTCCAATTGAACGAGAACAGACGACGACTGCTAACCACCATTTCACTTGCGGGCGCCGGAGTTTTGCTCAACGCTTGCCACACAACGTCGAATCGCACGGGCGGTGCGAGTAATGAAAACAAAACCGATGGACCAAAACCCGGCGAAGCGGAAGAAGTCGAGGTCACGGCGACTGAAGATCTAATGCGCGAGCACGGAATCTTGCGACGCGCTTTGCTGGTGTATCAGGAGTCTGCGACCAGACTGCGGCAGGATCCGGCGACAGTGCCGCCCGAGGCGTTGGAGAAGACGGCGAATCTGTTTCGAGTATTCGGCGAGGAGTATCACGAGCGGAAGTTGGAAGAGGTGTTTATCTTTCCGGTTGTTAAGAAGTTGTCGGACGCATCGTCCACGTACGTGGATATCCTGCTGGCCCAGCACCAACGTGGGCGCCAGATCACAGACTACTTGTTGTCGATCTCAAAAGCAGATCGGATTGCCTCGAACAATGTGGAGCCGCTCGCGAAGATATTGGAGTCGTTTGTGCGGATGTATGAGCATCACGCAGCGATCGAAGACACTGTTGTTTTCCCGGCGTGGAAGTCTGCAACCGCGCAGGCGCAGCTTGAAGAGCTGGGAGAGAAATTTGAAGACATCGAGCACGAGCAGTTTGGTGAAGATGGATATGAGACGGCGCTGAAGCGGATGGAAGAGATTGAGACGAGCTTAGGGATGTCGAATTTGGAAATGTTCACCGCGCCGCCTCCGCCTGGAACAAAGTAAGTAGCCACGAATGCGCTTTACTTTTCCTCACGCAGGTACGACAATGCGCTACCCCTCAAACACGGACGGAGGCCTCACGAGCTCCCAAGGACCTCAAACCTTAACCTCTAACCTTAAGGAGCCAACAATGTCATTCATACAATTTGCCGACGAGCCCAATCAGGAAGAAAGGATTGCAAAATTGCGTGCCGAGTTGGAAAAACTTGGCGGCAGCACTACGTGTCTCGAGTCGATGCCGGCCGATATGGAAGAAGAGTTTCTGCGGCACGTACTCGAATACGAAACAGCGGAGCCGATTAGTCTGTTGCGTTTGCTCGAGAATTCCGGAATCGAAGTACCGCCGCCGGAGAGGCTCGACAAAGATGCACTCAGAGTTAAGCTGAAAGAAGTGATCGAGCGAATGGCCTCATTGGGAGCGTACCTGCTGCACACGAATCATCTCACTGATCGCGAGCTGTACGATTATCTTTTCCATGATGGCTTGCGCGAAGAGGCAGTGCTGTTTCCTGAGAATCCCAGCTACGCTTACATGATCGATCTGACGGGAAGCGGGAGCGAGGAGGACAATCAAACGTATCTGAAGTATTACGCAGATGAGGAACATCGCCGGCAGTGGGCGCACGATTGGCCGGATGATCGATTGCCCGAGCACGAGGATCCACCGTTCGATCGAGATCGCTTTTTGCCGCAGTCGCCGATGGGTTAGGAATCAGGCGGTGGGCGGCCACAGAGGGCCGCCCCTGCAGTTGTTGTTCGTCAAGCGCCTTCAATGATGTTGTCTGATCGACTACAACTGTAGGGGCGGCCCCTCCGTGGCCGCCCGTCCCGAACCCTACGCCACGATCATCGTGCCGGTGCCTTTGTCGGTGAAGACTTCGGAGAGGAGCGCGTTGCGCTTCGTCCCGGAGATGATGTGTGCGCTGTGTACGCCGCGTTGTAACAAGACAACAATGCTCTGCAACTTTGGGATCATCCCGCCCGAAGCTGCTCCGCTACTGATCAATTCACGAGCCTCGGCTGCGGTGACACGGGACAACTTTGTCTTCGCATCGCCAGGCGTCAGATAAAGTCCATCGACATCGCTTAACAGGATCAGTTTCTCAGCCTGTAGCTGAACCGCGATCTCGGCGGCGATCGTGTCGGCGTTGATGTTGAAGACCATTCCTTCAGTATCTGCTCCCAGCGATGAGACCACCGGCAGATAGCCATGGTCCAGTAGCACCGTCAACAGTCTCGCGTTGATCTCCACCACATCACCCACATGACCAAAATCCACCTTGTCTCGCACACCGGTTTCACGGTTCAGGATTTCCTTCGGCGGGCGCCTCTCTGCGTGCACGATATTGCCGTCAACACCTGAAAGTCCCACTGCCTCGATACCACGATGACGCAATGCGGCAAGAATGTCGGTATTGATCTTTCCCGCAAAGATCATCTTTGCCATCTCGAGTGTGGCGTCGTCAGTGACGCGGCGGCCTTCGATGATCGTCTGTTCAATGCCGAGTCTCTTCGCCAACTCGCTGAGCTGTTTGCCGCCGCCGTGCACGACACAGAGTCGAATGCCAACCTGATGCAGCAGGGCCAGCTCTTCCGCAAGCGAAGTTAAATTCGTCTGATCTTCCGTGACCTTGCCCGAGAGCTTGACGACAAATGTCTGTCCTTTGAAGCGCTGGATGTACGGCAATGCTTCGCGCAGAAGGTCCAGGCGAAGCTGATCGTCAACGATTGGATGCGTATCAGTCATTGTCCTGCCAGTATCGCCTTCTGCACGTGCAAACGGTTCTCAGCTTCATCGATTACGACTGACGCCGCCGAATCGATCACACCATCAGTCACGATTACGTTACGCCGCACCGGCAGACAATGCATGAAGATCGCGCCGTTTGTGCGCGACATCTTTCCCTCATCGACGATCCACTTGCTGCGATACTGTGCTCGCGCAGCGACATCCGCCTCCGCATTGCCGTAGAACTGCTTCGAGCCCCAGCTCTTCGCGTAGACAACTTCCGCGCCTGAGAAAGCGGTGTCGATATCGTCAGTTATATCCAGATTTCCGCCAGCCGCAGTGGCGAGTTGCCGCGATGTTTCCATCAACTCTTCATCGAGATCGTAACCGCGCGGGTGTGCAATCACGAGATCGTGGCCCATCTGTGCTGCCGCGAGTGCGAAACTGTTCGGCACCGCCATCGGCAGCGGCTTCGGGTGCCACGCCCAGGTGAGCACGACGCGCTTACGCCCGCTGCCGAGCTTCTCGCGTATGGTCAACATGTCTGCCAGCGACTGGCAGGGATGATGCATTGCCGATTCGAGATTGATGATCGGCACGGACGAGTATCGCGCGAAGGCGTTGAGCACTGGATCCGTTCGCTCCTCCTGCCAGTCTTTCAACGCCGCAAAAGTCCTCACACCAATCGCGACACAATACCGCTCGAGCACGCGCACAAATTCAGCCACGTGTTCGGTCTTGTCCGAATCCATCACTGCGCCTGTGCGATGCTCGAGCGTCCAGCTCGTTCCGCCCGGTTCCAGCACGACAGGATTACCGCCGAGTTCATAAATTCCGACCTGCATCGACGCACGTGTGCGCAGGCTGGGATTAAAAAATACGAGGGCCACGGATTTTCCGGCGAGCGGTTTAGACAGATCGTCACCGCTCTTGAAACGCAGAGCCGTCTCAAGCAGCCCTTCGATCTCGTCACGGCTCATCCCAATCATGTTCAACAGATTCTTCATCGTTCGTGCAAATTCATGGCAGAAATAAACATGTCGACATGCTCTTCCTGAAGACACAACGGCGGTAACAATCGCAGCACCTTCGGATTGCTGGACGTGCCGGTAATTATTTTCCGTTCGAGCAGAGCTTTATGAAAAGGTGCCGCGTTATTGGCAAACTCGATCCCTAACAAAAATCCGAGTCCATGAACTGCCTCGACCCGCTTGATCTCACGTAAGCATCGTCGCAAATACGCTTCTACGCGACGCACATTTTCCATCATGCGATCCTGCTCGATCGCTTCGAGCGTCGCCGTGACCGCAGCCATCGCGAGCATGCCGCCGCCGAATGTCGTGCCGAGATCGTTTTCCTTAATGTGCGAAGCAATCGCTTCACTAACAAGACACGCGCCAACGGGTACGCCGCTGCCGAGCGCTTTCGCGAGCGTCACGACATCAGGCACGACACCATTACCGGCCTCGCTTCCGGCAAAGAACCACTGGCCTACTCGTCCCACGCCGGTTTGCACTTCATCGTAAATAAGCACGATCCCGCGCTCGTCGCACAACGCTCGAAGTGAACGATAGAAATCCGGTTGGGCCATACGCACCCCGCCCATCGACTGGATCGGCTCGAGCATGATGGCTGCAACCGTATCGTCCGCGAGCACGCGCACCGATTCGATGTTGCCAAACTCGGCTTCGAGGTGTCCGGGTACGTTTGGCTTGCCGATTTCGCGATACTTGCCGAGAAAGGTTGCGCTGATCGAGTCGGCGGTGCGTCCGTGGAAGCCGCCCGAGAAAGTGATGATCTTTTCGCGACCGGTGTGCATGCGAGCCATGCGCATCGCGTTCTCGTTGGCTTCAGTGCCTGAGTTGCAGAAGAACGTTTTAGTGAGTGTGGGCGGCGCGACAGAGACGAGCTTCTCTGCGGCACGCGCACGCGCGCCGGAGTAGACCAGGTTTGAATAGAACAACAGCTCGCCGGCTTGTTGACGAAGCGCGTTGACGACGTGCGGGTGACAGTGTCCCGTGCCGGCGACAGCGTGGCCGCCGTAGAGGTCCAGGTATTTGTCGCCATCGCTTGTGTAGATCCAGACTCCCTCGCCACGCTCTGCCGCGATCGGCATTTTTTTGTACGTGGCGACTTGGAATTGATCTTCGTTGGTTATAATCGAGTTTTGAGCCACAGATAAACACGGATTAGTTACGGATTGGTTCCGACAAGCTTCAGGCCTGTAGTTTCATCCAAGCCAAACATCAAGTTCATGTTTTGCACAGCCTGTCCGGCGGCGCCTTTAACGAGGTTGTCGAGGGCGGAGAACACAACGATCTGCTTGCCACGCGAAGCAAAACCGATGTCGCAGAAGTTCGTCGTCTTCACCCAGTTAATGTCGGGAGATCCATTCACGAGCCGCACGAAAAATGAGCCGCGATAATAGTTCGCGAAGATGTTTCGCAGTTCTTCTTCGCTCAGCTCACGTTTCGATTCTGCATAGATCGATGCAAAGATTCCGCGCGCGACCGGCAGCGAATGAGTCATAAACACAAGCTCGTTGGTCCAATCACCGATGTGCGCGAGCTCCTGCTCGATTTCCGGAACGTGCTGGTGTGTGAAAGGCTTGTATGCGTAGAACGAATTCATCCGCTGCGGATGATGTGTATTCGCAGCAGCCTTCGCGCCTGAACCAGATGAACCGGTTTTCGCATCGACAACTACACGACCACTCAGCAAACCATTCGCGACAAGCGGCACGAGCCCCAACAACGTCGCCGTCGCGAAGCAACCGGGATTCGCGATCAGACGTGCGTTCTTAATCGCTTCGCGATTGGTCTCAGTCAAACCGTAAACAAATTCTGCCTGTGCGTGCATCGCTGTGTGCGTTTGTTTGTAGTGTTTCTCGAAGACGCTTTGATCGCGCAGTCGGAAATCGCCGGAGAGATCGATTGCTTTGATACTCGGGGGTAGGCTGGGAACGATCTCCATCGCCTGCCCGTGAGGCAGCGCGAGGAAAACACAATCAACATCGCTTAGGTCTTCACGTGACTTCGCGAACGTGAGCTCCGTCAGGCCATGAAGGTTTCGATGAACCCCAGCAACCGGCTTGCCCGCCTGCTCATTAGCTGTAACGAATACCAGCTCGACATTCGGATGAAACAGCAGAATACGGAGCAACTCCGAGCCGCCGTACCCCGAGCCGCCAAAAATTCCCACCTGCACTTTGCTCTGCTTTTCCATTACCTTGATCCTTCACCACGAAAAGAACAAGTCAGGAAGAGGGGCTTGCCCCCGCTCTCCCAACAGCGGGGGCAAGCCACCCTTCCTGACTTGTTCTATACCGAAACGCTCATCTCCCTCTCCCCAACCTTTGCCATCACCAGCTCAAACAGCGCGTCGCCTTCACGCCGTGCATTCGCAGCGGGCACGTTGAAGTGCGTCCTGATGTAATCCTCGCCCATCTTCGAATCCGTCACCGAACCCGAGATCACATCGACGTCAACACCGCGCCGCCGCAACAGCTCGATGCCACCCCATGCGCCGACATAATCAGACGCACAGAACACCAGCGCCGCTGTGGCTTCGAGCAACTCGAAGTCAGCGAAAACTGTATCAACTGAATAGCCGCCGAGAATTCCGTCGCCAAGCTCGATAACGATCAAATCCGGATTCGCTTCGTTCAAGCGCGCGATGATTGCTTTTGCAGAAGACGCGAGATCCGCCACGTCAACAGTCGAAGGCAAACCACAGTCGAGAAAACTCGCCGTCGTCACTGCCCCATGATCCGCCATGTTCAATGTGTCGCGCAGGCATGCGATCCCGGAGAGTTTGCCGGCAGCAACACGCAAACCGGCACGCGTTGCCTGCTTGATCAATTCAGTTGCAGCATATGTCTTGCCGCTGTTCATACTCGTGCCGGCGATCATGACCAGCGGTGCAGTCTCACCAAGATTCGTTCGCGGCGGCAGCGCAGCGTCCGCGATGTTCAGCACTCTTCCGGTTTCGTCACACACCAGGCCGATCACTTCGAGTTTGATCGCGTCGCCAAGACTCGAATGATGTCCCGTGCAATAACCAATCACCCCGCCCATGTTGAGCAGTTGAAGCTGTTCGCCGCTCTTCAGCGATGCGGGAACATCGCCGACAAAACCTTTCAGCGCACGACGCCGTCCCAGCACGCCGATCAACAAGTCGCCCGGGTTGATCTTTGCAAGACGACCGGTGGGCAGCTCGAGCATGTTGTAAGTGGCACTGTCAGTCAGCGCGCGAACCACAACAACGTCGCCCGCTTTCGTCGATTCAGACTCGGACACCAGCGCAACTGTTTTCGCTAAACCCAGCGGCGATGTTGCGGATCCGATTTTGTCGACGTCGATGACGTTAATCTGCTCGCCTTTGTTCATCGTCCACCTCCCAATCTGAGTCGCAGCGCGTTTAGCTTGATGAAACCTTCGGCGTCGCGCTGGTTGTAAACCGTGTCAGCCTCAAACGTCGCCACGTTCTCGTCGTAGAGTGAATGTGGCGAGCGCCTCCCAACAACGATCGCGTTTCCGCGAAAGAGCTTTAGACGAACATCGCCGCTGACGGTTGCCTGAGTCTCGTCGATCATTTTGCGCATCAGCTTGAACTCCGGCGCAAACCAGAATCCGTAGTAAACATTTTCTGCAAACTTCACGCCGAGCGAGTCGCGCAAGTGCATCACTTCGCGATCGAGTGTAATCGACTCGAGCGCGCGATGCGCTGCCTGCAAGATCGTAACGCCAGGCGTTTCGTAAACACCGCGCGACTTCATGCCGACAAAACGATTCTCAACCAGATCGACTCGGCCGATGCCGTGTGCGCCACCTAACTTGTTCAACGTCTCGAGCAATGCGACTGGACCGAGCTGTTGTCCGTCAATCGCAACCGGATCACCTTTTACAAAGGAGATCTCGATGTACTGCGCTTCTGCAAGCGCGTTTTCCGGCGAGCGTGTGAGTTGAAAAATATTCTCCGGCGGCTCGGCCCAGGGATCTTCGAGAATCCCGCCCTCGTAAGAGATGTGCATGAGATTCGCGTCGGTGGAGTAAGGCTTCTCCGCAGTCGCAGCGACGGGAATGTTGTGTTGCTTCGCGTAGGCGATCAGGTCCGTTCGGCCTTTGAACTCCCACTCGCGCCACGGAGCAATGACTTTGATGTCGGGCTGAAGCGCGTAATACGTCAGCTCGAAGCGCACCTGGTCGTTGCCTTTGCCGGTCGCGCCATGAGCGACAGCGTCAGCGCCCTCCTTTTGCGCGATCTCGATCTGCCGTTTTGCAATCACAGGACGCGCAAGGGAAGTGCCCATCAGGTAAACGCCTTCGTAAACCGCATTCGCTTTGACCGCGGTCCAGACGTAGTCGCGCACAAACTCATCGCGCAGGTCTTCGACGTAGAGTTTCGACGCGCCGGTGGCAAGAGCTTTCTCTTCAAGACCCGACAACTCCGCACCCTGGCCTACGTCAGCGCAGTAACAAACAACTTCGCACTGATAATGTTCCTTCAGCCAGCGAAGCATGACAGACGTGTCCAACCCACCTGAGTAAGCCAAAACTATCTTCTTAATGTTTGTATCCGTCTTCATCCGTGTTCATCCGTGTGCCCAAAGAGCTTCCATATCTCTCTTACTGCAACCTTCTGCGACTTCGCGTCACGCACTGCGATGAAGATCGTGTCTTCACCTGCGATCGTCCCAACCACTTCCGGAATAGCAGCAGCGTCGATCTCGACGGCGACTGCCGATGCCAGTCCGGGAACAGTGTGCGCGATTATCAAACTCTCGCCCGCGTGGTCTAAACTCAACAGGCCACGAGCCGCGGCGCCATTCGTTCTCGGCAACGTGTAATGGCCGTGATGCTTGACGACGCCGAGCTCTTCCAAATCGCGGGAGACGCTCGACTGCGTCGCCGGCACTCCGGCTCGTTCGAGCAAGGCACGCAAGTCTTCTTGTGTGCCCACCGGCTTTGCCCGAATCAGGCTCAGAATCTTTTGTTGCCGCGCGTGCTTGTTCATAATCTTATGCAAACTACTTGCATAAATGCTGCATAGATGCATAAACTACCACGATAGTTGTCCTGAGTCAATTTTAGATGGATGGGTAAAAGTTCAGAGTTCAGCCTTTAGGCTGTTCTTTTCCGATCAGAGCAAGCTAAAGCTTGAACTCTGAACTAGACTCTAAACCGGGAGAGTCTTTCATGGGTGAGTCGAAGAAACTTTGGGGTGGGAGATTTGAGGGGAAGACCGATTCGGCCTTCGCTGAGTTCAATAATTCCTTTCGCTTCGACCGCAGATTATTCGACGTTGATGTCGCTGCCAGCATCGCCTATTGCCAGGCGCTGGAGGCTGCGGGAGTTCTCAAGCCGGACGAAGGAAGCCAGATTCGGAGCGCACTCCAGACCATCCTGACGGAAGGCTATTTGAGTGACTCCACCGCAGAAGATGTGCACTCGTTTGTCGAAGCACGGTTAATTGAATTGACCGGCGATCTGGGTCGCCGCCTGCATACCGGACGTAGCCGCAACGATCAGGTCGCGACCGACTTTCGGCTCTGGATGCGAAATGCGATCGACGGTCTGGTAGAAGTGATTCGAGATGTGCAGACTTCGCTGCTCGACTTTGCCGAAGCGAATCGCGATGTTGTCATTCCCGGCTACACGCATTTGCAGCGAGCACAACCGGTGTTGCTGGCGCACTGGTGCCTGGCGTACTTCGAGATGTTGCTGCGCGATCGCGAGCGGCTCGACGAGGTTCGAGGGCGCGTGAACATTTTGCCGCTTGGTTCCGCTGCGCTCGCCGGCACGTCTTTCCCGATCGATCGCGAAGCACTCGCAAGGTCGTTAGGATTTGAAGGAGTTTCGCGCAATAGTCTGGACGCAGTCAGCGATCGCGATTTTTGTGTTGAGTTCGCGAGTGCGTGCTCGCTGATCATGGTCCATCTCTCGCGGCTTGCTGAAGATATCATCGTTTATGCTACGAGCGAATTTGGATTCTTCGAGCTGGGCGACGCGATCGCGACGGGCTCGAGTTTGATGCCGCAAAAAAAGAATCCCGATTCGATGGAGCTTGTGCGCGGAAAAGCAGGGCGCGTGTTTGGTGACTTGCTCGCGCTGCTTACGACGTTGAAGGGCCTGCCGCTCGCCTACAACAAAGACATGCAGGAAGACAAGGAAGCGGTGTTTGATGCATTCGATACGGTGTCCGCGAGTCTTCGGGTGACAGCGATGGTCTTGAGGAATATTTCAGTCAATAAAGAGCGAGCACATAAAGCATCGACGACCGGCTACATGAATGCGACTGAGCTCGCTGACTATCTCGTGCGCAAGGGACTGCCCTTTCGCGAGGCGCATGAAGTGGTTGGAAGAATTGTGACGCGCGCGATCGAACTCGGCAAAGAGCTCGATCTGATGACTCTGGATGATTTGCGAACGTTCTCCGGATTGATCGAGGGAGATGTTTACGAAGCGCTTTCACTTGAGCGGACGCTGAGTTCAAAAAGTCAGATTGGCGGAACCGCACGCGATACCGTGAACGCCGCATTGAATGCAGCGCGCAGCCATTTACGGTGAAGGCGATGGCTGGATGGTCTCCTGGTAAATGAACTTTACGTCCAGCAACTTCAAAACAACGGCCGGCTTTACCGCATTGCGGTCGCCATCCATGCTGATGAGACCGGTCACACCCTGAAAATTTTTCGTCTGCGCCAGAGCATCGCGCAGCTTGTCGCTGTCAGTCGATCCGGTTCGCGCAATCGCATCGAACAGCAGTCGTGCGGCATCGTAGGCGAGCGCGGCATGAGCATCCGGCAACAAGTTGCCATATCGCTGCTTGTACAGATCGACGAACGTACGAATCGCCGGTGATGGATCGTCAACGGAGTAATGAGTCGAGATGTACGATCCGTTCAAAGCATCGCCACCCAATTGCCAGAGCTCCGGTGCATCCCAGCCGTCGGCGCCCAGCAACGGCTGCGTCAAGCCGATCATGCGCGCCTGCTTGGCGATGAGCGCGACATCGCCGTAGTAGCCGGGAATGTAGATCACATCCGGCTCAGCCGAACGGATCGTGCTCAACTGTCCCTTGAAATCCGCGTCACCCTGCGCGTACGACTGCTCGCTGACGATCGTGCCGCCCAGTTTTCCAAAACTGAGCTTGAAAAAATTCGTCAACCCACGGCCGTATGGTGAGTTGAAATCAAAAAGAATTGCGGCCTTCTGTGCCTTGAGTGTCTTCACGGCGAAGGTGGCCATCACTTCGCCCTGAAACGAATCTACGAAGCACGCGCGAAAGATGTAATTGCCGGTTTGAGTGACGGCGGGATCGGTCGAGGATGGCGAGATCATCGGAATATGAGACGCCTGCGCTTTCGGCGCGGCAGCACGACTGTTGCCCGACGTGCCGCCGGCAATGATTGCCACCACTTTTTCCTGATCGATGAGTTTGGCAGTTAATCGAGCTGCTTCTTCCGGACTGCCTTTGTCGTCTTCAATAACAACGTCGATGCGGCGTCCACCGATACCGCCAGCCTGATTAAGCTCACTGGCGGCCATCAGCACGCCATTGATCGCCGACTGTCCGAAGTTGAATGTTGGACCACTTAGATCGCCGAAGTAACCGATCTTGATCAGGCTGTGGTCGGGCGTGTCATCGTTGCGCCTGGCGCAGGAGAACGCGAGAGCCATCACGACCACAATGACGGGCAGCAATGCTGTGCGCAGCTTGTAAGTAGTCTTATGTTGTCGTAAGGGACTTACAGGAAACTGGGGGCGAATGTTTTGACTACTCACCGAGATAGGCTTCTTTAATCCTGGGATCGTTGGCCAGGTCCTTCGATGGACCTTCCATCACTATTCTTCCGGTTTCGAGAACGTAAGCGCGATCGGAATGGCCCAGGGCCGCGTGCGCGTTCTGTTCGACGAGAAGAATCGTCGTCCCCTTGCTCTTGATTTCATCGATGGCTTCGAAGATCGTGTGCACGACCAGCGGCGCGAGACCAAGCGATGGTTCATCGAGCAGCAGCAGCCGAGGACTTGACATCAGCGCACGACCTATCGCCAGCATCTGTTGCTCACCGCCTGAAAGTGTTCCGGCTTTTTGTGATTCACGCTCTTTGAGACGCTTGAACATTGTGAAAGCACGTTCCATGTCTGCGGCGATCTCCGACTTGTTCTTCTTCAGGTAAGCACCCATTTGCAGGTTCTCTCGAACCGAGAGATTGGCAAACACGCCGCGCCCTTCGGGTGACATCGAGATTCCACGTGCGACCAACTTGTGAGTTGGCTTCGCACTAATGTCTTCACCTTCGAAGATGATCTTTCCGTCTCGTGGTTGCAGCAGGCCTGTGATGGTTCGCAGTGTGGTGGTTTTGCCGGCACCGTTAGCGCCGATGAGCGTTACGACTTCTCCCTTTTCGACTCGCATCGACACGCCGGTCAGGGCTTCGATGGCGCCGTAGTTCACTGAGACATTTTCAAGCGTTAACATGTATTTGACTCAGTTCAGAGTTCAAGCTTTAGCTTGCGTGTTCGGATTCGAGCGGGCAATCTAAAGGTTGAACTCTAAACTATCGCCAGTTCCACTGAAAGCTTTTCGACTCTAAACTAGTCGCCCAGATAGGCTTCAATCACCTTCGGATCGTTCTTGATCTCTTCCGGCACGCCGAGCGCGATCGATTTTCCATAATCCACCACCTGAATCCGCTCGCAGACGCCCATCACCACTTTCATATTGTGTTCGACGAGCAGGATCGTCAGCCCAAAGCGATCGCGAATCTGCTTGATCAGCTGCATCAAGTCTTCCTGCTCGGAAGGGTTCATGCCGGCAGCAGGCTCATCAAGCAGTAGCAACTTTGGTCTCGTTGCGAGGGCTCGCACGATCTCGAGTCTTCGTTGGCTGCCGTAGGGCAGACTCGTTCCACCTTCATTCCAGAACCGATCCAACCCAAAGATCTCGAGCAACTCCATCGCAAACTCTCGATGGTCGCGTTCGTCACGCTCGAAGCGAGGCAGTCTTAAGACCGCATCCAGCAAGTTTTGTTTGGCGTGTCTGTGACACGCGGTCATCACGTTTTCCAGCACCGACATACTCGGAAACAGCCGGATGTTTTGAAACGTGCGCGAGATACCGCGCCGCGAAATCTCGTAAGGCTTGAGCCCATCGATTCTTTCACCCTGAAAGTAGAGCTCGCCTGACGTCGGAGCATAGACGCCGGTCAGAAGATTGAAGATCGTGGTTTTGCCCGCGCCGTTCGGACCGATCAATCCGTAGATCTCGCCTTCAAGGACGTTCATGTCCAGTTCGTTAACGGCGACCAACCCGCCGAAACGAATCGTACATTTACAGGTCCGCAACGGATTGTCTCCGTTGCTTCGATTCTCAACTTTCCCTTCAGGCATGTTCTTTCCCTTGTTCAATTTCCTTTGGAGGTGCGGGTTGTTGTGCGATCGGAACACCCTTTTCACCTGCTGGTTTGTCTCCTTCAGGACGGCGTTGCGGCCGCTTCAGCCAGGAGAGACCAAACTCCTTCGCACCCATCACACCCTGTGGCCGCGTGATCATGATCACGATCAGCAACGCCGAGTAGATGACGAGCCGGTAGCTGTAGAGATCGCCGGGAAGCTTGCGCAGCATCTCGGGCAGAATCGTGATCACGATCGCGCCCAGCACAGCGCCCGTAATCGATCCCATACCACCAAGCACGATCATGATGATGATCTCGATCGAGCGGATAAACTGAAAGTCGTTCGTATGCAGAAACTGACGGAAGTGGCCGAAGAGTGCTCCGGCGATGCCGGCAAAAGATGAGCTGATGACAAACGACAGCACTTTATAACGAGTGGTGTTGACACCCATCGCCTCGGCTGCGAGCTCGTCTTCGCGAATCGAGATAAACGCACGACCAATGTCGGAGTTGACGATGTTGTAAACGATTACGATCGTGAGGACTGCGAAGCCGCCAATCCAAATAAAGTTTGCATACTGCGGAATGATCGGACGGCCATCCCACGGAGGAACTCGACCGCGAAAGCCCGTCGCGCCTCCAACACGATCGATGTTGAGAATGATGATGCGAATGATCTCGGCGAATCCCAAAGTGACGATCGCGAGATAGTCACCGCGCAATCGCAAACTCGGAATTCCAACCACCAGACCAGCCAGCGCCGCGACTAAAGCTCCAAAGATGATCACTCCGAGAAATACCAGCGACTGTCCGAGCGTCGCGCCGACTAACCCAGTCAGCCATTTCTCCAGACCTTCGGAGTAATAAACAGTCATGAAGACGGATGAGTATGCGCCCACCGCCATGAAGCCGGCGTGTCCGATCGAGAACTGGCCGGTAAAGCCTGTGATGAGGTTAAGGGAGACCGCGAGGATGATACTGATGCCGGTGAGGTTGATGATCTCGCCGTAGTAGTAGGGCAGTCCAAAACCGAAAAGTCCTTCCCGGCCCATAGCCGCGTTCATGCCTACGAGCAGCACCACGACGACTACTAAGCCAAGAATACGTTTGATGAAGGTTGGCATTCGGTGGAACGGTCAGACTTTCTCTTGTACGGTGGAACCGAGCAAACCTGACGGACGAAGTAAAAGCACCAGAATCAAGATCGCAAATGCGACGGCGTCGCGGTAAGTTGAAGCGATGCCGATGTGATATCCATAACCAACGACGAATGTTTCTGCCGCGCCAATTAACAGACCGCCCAAAACCGCGCCGGGAATATTTCCGATGCCCCCAAGCACCGCCGCCACGAAGGCTTTTAGTCCTGTCAGAATTCCCATCAGCGGATCAATATTGGGATTGTATTGAGCCGTCAGCACACCCCCTGCCGCCGCGAGAGCCGAACCGATTGCAAACGTCAAACTGATGATCAAATCGGTGTTGATGCCCATCAGTTTGGCTGAGTTTAAATTGAATGAAACTGCTCGCATTGCTGTGCCGACTTTCGTTTTGAAGACGATCCACTGCAATAGGACCATCAGGGCTATCGAAACCAGAAAAATTATGATCTGTGCCTTTGAGATAGCCGCATTGCCAAACAGCCGGTACGGCAGTTGACTTTGCGAACCCAGAAAGTCAGGAAACGCACGTGGCGCAGCGCCGATGCGCGCAACGAACAGATTCTCAATTAGAAGCGAAACGCCGATCGCCATGATCAGCGTCGTCATGCGCGAATACTTTCGCACGGGCCTGTAAGCGAATCGCTCGATGATCATTCCCACCACTGCCGCGACAAACATCGAACCCAGCAGCACGATCGTGAGTGAAACGAGTGATGGTCCACCAGCCGCAAGACCGAGTTGTAGGGCGATAAAATAACCGGTGAACGCGCCCACCATGTAGACGTCGCCATGAGCGAAGTTAATCAGACGGAGAATGCCATACACCATCGTGTAGCCCAGAGCGATCAGGGCATAGATAGCGCCGACATTAAGACCATTGATCAGTTGCTGAACAAAGGTGTCCATATAGGTGCTCGCCTACTGGGCCGGACTAGCAGCCTTTGTCGGAGGTGCAGGCGGAGCTGTTGTACCCGTCGATGCCGAGCTGGTACCCGTATTCGGCGATGCACTGGTTACAGGTGTGCCTTCCGGAGAGATCGTGGTCTCGTACACAAACTTCATGTTTTGAAGTTTCAAAACGACGGCCGGCTTCACTGCGTTGCGATCCTTATCGATGGAAATCCTTCCGGTCACGCCCTGGAAGTTTTGAGTTTGCGCAATCGCATCACGCAGCTTCACGTTCTCTGTGGTTCCGGCTCGCTTGATCGCATCCGCCAGCACCTTCATCGCGTCATAGCCGAGCGCTGCCAACGCGTCGGGCAGGATGTTGTAACGAGCCTTGTAGTCGGCGACAAACTTCTGAATTGCGGGCGAAGGATCGTCTACGGAGTAGTGATTCGAAATGTAGTTGCCATCTAAAGAGGAGCCACCCAGTTGCCACAGTTGCGGAGCATCCCAGCCATCGCCACCGAGCAGTGGCGCTTTGATTCCGAGTTGTTTCTTTTGATTGGAGATGACGCCGACTTCGCCGTAGTAACCGGGCACGTAGATCACATCCGGGTTTGCTGCGCGAATAGCTGTTAACTGTCCACTGAAATCCCGGTCGCCTTGCGTGTACGACTGTTCAGAAACGATCTGACCACCGAGGCTTGTGAAGCTTCGTTTGAAGAATTGATAAAGCCCGCGGCTGTAATCCGAGTTGAAGTCGTAAAGGATGGCGGCTTTCTTCGCATGCAGGTTGTTCGCTGAAAACTTCGCCATCACTTCACCCTGGAACGGATCGATGAAGCAGACGCGGAAGATATAGTCGCCAACTTGAGTTACCTGGGGATTGGTCGACGAGGGCGAGATCATCGGCACCTTCGCTTCCTGCGCTTTGGGAGCAGCGGCTAGGCTGTTTGACGATGCTACTTCGCCGAGCAGTGCAATCACTTTGTCCTGATTGATCAGCTTGGTAACGACGGTTGCCGCTTTGTTGGGTTCACCTTGATCGTCTTCGGTGACGATCTGGACGGTACGTCCGTTGATGCCGCCGGCCTTGTTTATTTCGTCGGCCGCCATCTCGGCGCCATTCTTGGTCGACTGGCCAAAGCTGGAAGTGCGGCCGGAGAGATCGCCATAGTATCCAACTACAATTGGGCCAGTGCTCCCTCCATTGTTTCCAGCGCCTCGACGTTCACAGGCAAAGCCAATTAATAGAGTGGTAATCAACAACAGCGCGAATAACGTGCGTTTCATTTGGTCCTCACAGACGGCGATTGGGATTTGACGAGCGGATCTCCGGTCAATCTGCGAATTATAGCCAATTCGGGACACGTGTCGAGTGCAGCGACACCTATTACAACACATTGGAGACGGATCATCCATTTTCAATCTGTGTAAATCCGTGGTTAATACCTGTAAGATGTGGGCGCCATGAAGGGCCCCAAACTCGGTGACATGCCTGAGGAAGACTTTCGTCGTCTTGGCCACGAGCTGATCGACTGGATCGCCGATTACTTCGAAAACATCGATAAACGTCCTGTGCTGGCGGCCATCGAGCCCGGTGACTTGAAGGCACAACTGCCTGCCGCCCCACCATCGCAGGGCGAATCGATGGAAGCGATCATCGCCGATCTCGATCGACTGATCGCGCCTGCGCTGACTCACTGGAGTCATCCGTCGTTCTTCGCTTATTTCGCTACTTCCACCTCCGCTCCCGGCATCTTTGGCGAGCTGTTGACCGCTGCTTTCGATAACAAAGCAATGCTCTGGCGCACGTCGCCCGCCTCGACCGAGTTGGAGGAAGTAGTGCTCGACTGGCTGCGCCAAATGATGGGACTCGATGCAGGCATGCTCGGCATCATTTACGACACCGCGTCAGTGTCGAGCCTGCATGCGATAGCTGCCGCTCGCGAGGGTGTCGAAAAACGCATTCGTGAAGAGGGAATGAGCGGGCGTCCTGATCTTCCCTTGCTGCGCGTATACGTTTCAGAGCAGTCACACTCGTCGATCGAGAAAGCAGTAATCACGCTCGGACTGGGCCAGCGCGGCATGCGCAAGATTCCCACTGACTCTGCTTTTCGCATGGACGCTCGCGCTCTTGCTGAAGCGGTCAACGAAGATAAGCGCAACGGCTATCTTCCGTTCTGTGTGGTAGCGACAGTCGGCACGACTTCGACTTCAAGCATAGATCCAGTGCCCGAGATTGTTCCCATTTGTGAAGAGCACATGATGTGGTTGCACGTCGATGCTGCGTATGCAGGCTCGGCGGCAATTGTTCCGGAGCTCAGACACATCCTTGCGGGCTGCGACCGCGCTGACTCACTCGTCACCAATCCACACAAGTGGCTTTTCACGCCCTTCGATCTGTCGGTGCTTTACTGCCGTCACATGGATCTTTTAAAGCGTGCGTTTTCGCTCGTGCCGGAATACCTGCGCACTCCGGAACAGGAGAAGGTTCGCAGCGGCTCAGATTATGGCATTCAACTCGGGCGTCGCTTTCGTGCGTTGAAGTTCTGGATGGTGATGCGCTACTTCGGACACGAAGGCCTGTCGGCGCGGATACGCGAGCATTGCCGGCTGGCGCGATTGTTTGCGTCGTGGGTTGAGGAATCGCCGGATTGGGAACTGATGGCGCCAGTGCCGCTCGGGCTCGTTTGTTTTCGTGCGTGTCCTGAAGGCGAGAGTAATCTCGACGCGTTCAATGAAACAATCATGCATCGCGTTAATGCTAGTGGACGTGCGCTGCTCTCTCACACACGACTGAACGACAAGCTTACCTTGCGACTATCGATCGGAAACATCCGGACCACTGAGCAGCACGTGCAGCAGGTGTGGATGTTGCTGAACGAGCAGTTGCAATCGCTGCGATAGCAAAAAGCGGACTGTCAAGGCTTCCCTGTTCGCTCTCGCCTCACGTAATATGGAACATGGACCGAAGACCTTGAAAGTAGATTATCAAGAGATCAAGACAGTGCTGGGCCGTTCTGTAAGATTACTTTGTCCTGCCTGTGGCGAGTCAAAGATCATTACATACCCGTTTCACATCCGTCACCACTGCCCACACTGCATGGCGCTCTTCAAACGTGAAGAAGGGTTTTTTGTGGGCGCGATTCTCGCGAACGTCGTCACGACAGAGATCGCGATCCTGCTGGTCTGCTTCTTCTTTCTATTGGTTGTTGGCGCGCAGTATGAGAGTGTGCTGGTCCTGTTATTTGTGATGGCCCTGATCTTTCCGGTCGCTTTTTACCATCACAGTTGGAGCCTGTGGCTCGGATTCGACTACATCGTCGAGTCGCTGCCAAAGTATGACGCTACGAAAAGGCACAAGAGCACCTGAATATACTTTTGTGCGTTTTTGCGGCTCTCTTTATGGCTAGCGTTTTGTGGCCCTTGTGGCTATACTCCAATTTCGGTTTTGTATTTGAAAGAGAATTATGCGCCATTCTAGGCGCCATCCCACAAACACCCACATTAAACTGTGCGCAGAGCAGACGCCTCGCCCAATGGCTTGCAGGCGTAGCCCTGCGCATCAATCACACTTAGAAAAGGCTGGTAATGGCAAAACAACTCATCGTGAGCGTCAACGGACGCGAGAAGAAAATTGCGATCATTGAGGACGACAAGGTCGCTGAGTTCTACATCGAACGTGGAGAACAACACCAGGGTATCGTCGGAAACATTTACAAGGGACGCGTGATGCGGGTTTTACCCGGTATGCAGTCCGCTTTCGTTGACATCGGACTCGAACGTGATGCCTTCCTCTACGTTTCCGACTTCTTCGACGAAGAAGAAGAGTTTGAAAGAATCGTTATCGACAAGTCGAAGAAGGGCACGCCTGACGCTGAGCATGCTGCCGCCGAGGAAGTAGCCCTCAATCGAGTCGAACGCGAACAACTCATCGAAGCCACTCAGGAACGCGCCGAACCACTTCAGGAAGTCGAAGCAGCACCCGCCGAAGAAGTTGCAGAATCACAAGAAACTGGACGTCGTCGCGGCCGCCGCGGCAGGCGTCGTGGACGTTGGGAGAAGAGCGACGAAGCTTCACCGCAAACTTCTCCTGCGCCTCCTGCTTTCGAAGTGCCGAACACACCCTTCGTCGCCGGCGATCCTTCAATCGAGCGCGTCGTAGACGAAGAAGAAACTGCGGCGAACGGAGAGATGTTCAAGGACGCGCGGCTACAGGAGCGAATCTTCGATCAGATTCACGCTGTCGAATTCAACATGGAAGACGACTTCCGTCATGCCCAGGTCGGCTCAATAATCCAAGGCGGATTTGGCAGTGAATCGTTCGAGCGAGTTGACGACAGCGATAACGAAGGCGAACCGATTCGTACGGAACATAGACCGGAAGAAGCTCACGTTTCGACTTTCGTTGACGACTTTGGCGCGGAGACTTTGCCCAGCATAGGTTTCGAGCGCATTAGTGATGAAGAAGAGATCGCAGGTGCCGCTACAGTCGAAGAAAAATCGGCCGGCAAACGCTCACGGAAATCCGCAGCGGCGAGTGATAAGAAAAAACGTTCCACTAAGGCTGCGAGTAAGACCGCGTCGAAGAAGAAAGCATCGAGCAAGAAAGCTTCGAAGAAGCGCGCTGCCGGTGCAGCTGAAACTGAAGCTGTAGAGAATGTTGGCAGCTACACCGATTCCGAAGCGCGGGTTGTCGAGAGTCAGTCGCGTGGCGAGTTTGCTACGCGCCGCGGTGGACGAAGAAGACGACGTCCGGGTAAGAACCGACCAGCGGCTGCGTCAGAAACCGAAACGGAAGCCCCGCATCAGGAAGGACAGGGTAATGGCCAGGACGATGAGGCGGAGTCGGTGCAGTTTGTCGAGCCACAGGAAGAGATCGTAGTTGCTCCGCCACCACCACCGGACGGTAATCGTCAGCGCCAGCGCGATCAGCGTAGTCGCGATCAGCGTGGTTTTCGAGGGCAGTCTCGACGCGAGCGGCATCAGCCTGCAATCACCGATCTTTTGAGCGAGGGTCAGGAGATACTCGTTCAGATCGCGAAAGAACCGATTGCAAAGAAAGGCGCTCGCATCACTTCGCACATCGCTTTACCAGGACGATTCCTGGTCTACATGCCGACCGTGGAACACGTCGGCGTGTCGCGAAAGATCGAGTCTGACAGCGAGCGTCACCGACTGCGCAAGTTGATCCAGACGATTCGTGCCGAGGAAGACATTCCTTCGGGCGGATTCATCGTGCGTACTGCGGGCGTTGGTATCAGCGAGAAGGAGCTTCGTGATGACGTTCGCTATCTCGTTCGCACATGGCTCGACATCAGAGGCGCTGCGGAAAAGTCGAAAGCGCCCGCACTGGTCCATCGCGATCTGGATTTGGTCCAACGGCTGCTGCGCGATCAATTGTCTGACGACTTTGAATCCATCCGAGTTGATTCAGAGGAGGAGTACCAGGCGATCGTCGAGTTTGTTAATCGCATTCAGCCTCGGCTGGTGAGACGCGTCAAGCTGTACACGAAAGATCAGCCGATACTCGAAGCGTACGGCGTACAGACTGAGATCGACAAGGCGATTAAGCCGCGCGTGTGGCTGAAGTCCGGTGGTTATCTCGTCATTAATCAGACCGAAGCATTGGTTGCGATCGACGTCAACACGGGCAAGTTTGTTGGTCGCGGCAGTGGCAGACTCGAAGACACGATCACACGAACGAACCTCGAAGCAGTAGAAGAGATCGTGCGGCAGATCCGGCTGCGCGATCTCGGCGGCATCATCGTGCTCGATTTGATTGACATGGAAGAGCGCCGTAACCGGCAAAAGGTGATGCAGGCGCTTCAGGAAGCTTTGCGGAACGATAAGTCGCCGACGAAGGTGCTTTCATTCAACGACTTCGGACTGGTGATCATGACGCGCAAACGAGTGAAGCAGTCTCTGGAGAGAACGCTGTGCTCGCCTTGTCCGTATTGTCAGGGTGCCGGCCTCGTGAAGTCGCCGCAGACGATCTGTTACGAGCTGCTGGAAGACGCGCGTCGCCTCGCGAAGGAGATCAACGGCGATAAAGATAACAAGCAGGTCACGCTGCGGATCAATCCCGATGTTGCGAAGGCGCTGCGTTCGAGCGAGCGCGATGTGATGATGGAGATTGAAGACTATCTTGGACCGGTCGACATCACGAGCGATCCCGCGATACATCAGGAACAGTTTGATTTCGCGCTGACATAAAACCATCCACAGATTCTGCGTAATCTGTGGATAGATTGCGGTTGACGTGTTTATAGAGAATGTCGCGCTGCTGTGGGATGAAGCCTGCCTCGCGGATCAGGAATTGTAGCATCTGCTCGTCGGCGCAATTGTGAGCGCCCGCTGCTGAGACGACGTTCTCCTCAATCATGATCGAGCCCATGTCGTTGGCGCCGAAACGCAGCGCGACTTGCCCGAGGCGCAGGCCCTGCGTCAACCACGACGACTGGAAGTTTTCGATGTTGTCGAGAAACAGGCGCGACACTGCCAGCATCTTCAGGTAATCCACACCAGTCGGCTCGTCTTTGATCCTTCGTCCCAACGCGGTGTTTTCTCGTTGAAACGTCCAGGGAATGAACGCCGTGAAGCCGCCGGTCTCGTCCTGAAGATCGCGAATTCGCTGCAAGTGTCTGACGCGATGCTCGATCTTATCGCCAATGCCGAACATCATCGTCGCCGTTGACCTCAAGCCCACACGATGGACCGCGCGCATCACGTCGAGCCATTCATCCGTCGTGCATTTGGTCGACACTCGCTTGCGCACTTCGTCGTCGAGAATCTCTGCGCCGCCGCCGGGCAGGCTATAGAGTCCGGCTTCTTTTAGCCGGGCCATGATCGTCTCATAATTGAGTTTCGAGATCAGGTGGATGTTGTGTATCTCGGGCGGCGAGAAACAGTGCAACTGAAAACCCGGATACTTTGCACGCAGCGAGCGCAGCAGATCTTCATACCACTCGATACCGAAGTCAGGATGCAGTCCACCCTGCATCAGCACGCCTGTGCCGCCGAGCGCGATCGTCTCGTCGATCTTCTTGCAGATCTCGTCGAAGGTCCGAACGTACGTGTCGGGCGCACCCGGGCGGCGATAGAACGCGCAGAATGTGCAGACGACGTTGCAGACGTTCGTGTAGTTGATGTTGCGATCGATGATGTAGGTGACGATGTTGTCCGGATGACGACGCGCGCGGATTTCGTCGGCAGCGGCACCCATCTGCGCGATGTCATGCGAGTCGAGCAGTTGCGTGCATTCCTCAACGGTCATGCGCTCGCCGGCGAGTACGCGATCCAGAATCGGTGTAATCTGTGTCATCTGTGGCTTAAACAAACCTCAATCGCTTCACATTTTCAATCATTCCATGCTTGAACGCCAATTCAAAATAGAGCCGCAATCCTTTTTTCATCGACTCGTCTACCTTAAAAACGATGTTCTCGGTCAAGTAGTTTCTAAGCTCATCAGCTCGCATCGGAATTTTATCCTGATACGAACGCACAATCTCTTCAATATGAGCCACCCCTTCGTCGCGTGCACCCGGAAAATCGACCCGCCGCGCTCGCTCAATTGCCTCATCTCGCACCATCCACATTGCAAAGACAAACCCGAGACCAGTGTGCTCTTTCCACAGACTGGCCATATCCCAAACATTCAGTCCCTGCCGTGGAAACGCCATCCCCGGATCGCCGATTATGAGCGCCGCGTCGTTCTTCTCCAGCATCGCTTCGAGATTCGGCGCGCGCGTGGTCCATTCAGGCTCACGGTCGAGGAATTCTCTGAAGATTATCTTCACTAATGTCGCCGACGTTCGCGATGATTCGTCCAAAGCCACTGTGCGGATGTTCTCGAGGTGCCTGTTCTTCGACACAAGCACCACGCTGAGTACTTCTTTTTGTGAACCAACGCAGACGTTCGGCACCAGCGATCCACCATCAATCCGCTGATACTCAATCACCGGAACGAGCGCACCTTCCACTTCGGCTTGCGACAGCAGTTGCGCACAGCGCGCCGGCACAGCCTCGACGAAATCGACACTTCCGCGATGTGGTCCGTGTAAAAAGCTCCAGATTAGAGGTGCTGAATTTAAGTAGCTCGAAGCGGCCAGTCGAAACGGAACGTTCATGTAGCTGCAAGTATATGCGATCAACTTCGCCGATCAAATTGACACCCTTTTTAGCGACAACTACTATTCGCCGGTGCCCATTTACGACGTCACCGTTCCCATCAGCAATGATTTGCCTACGTGGCCCGGCGATCCCGGGGTTCAGATCAGCGATTGGTGTAGTCTATCCGCAGGCGACGCCGCAAACGTTTCCATGCTCAGCTTCGGCGCACACACGGCGACGCACGTCGATGCGCCCGCGCATTTCATAGAGGGTGCTGCGAAGGTGGAAACGCTGCCGCTTGATGCGCTAATCGGAGAAGCGCAGGTGGTTGAAGTGCCGGCAGATTGTCGCGTCATTGACGAACAGTTTGTGCTGGCCCACTGCGCTCCGGGTGCTGAGCGAGTGCTGTTCAAAACACGCAACTCGGCGTTTTGGAGTGAGAGCAAGCCGCAGTTTCGCACTGATTTCACTTACCTCGATCTCGAAGCCGCGAAAAGGCTCGTCCAGCAGGGAATAAAACTTGTCGGCATCGACTATTTATCGATAGAGAAGTATGCCTCCGAGAACCACGAGACGCATCTCGCGCTGCTGTCGCGCGGAGTGGTGATTCTGGAAGGCCTGAATTTGGCTGAGATTTCCGCAGGTAAGTACGAACTGATTTGCCTCCCACTACGTTTAAGAAGCAACAAAGGCGATGGCGCTCCCGCGCGAGTTGTTCTGAGAACGCTTGATTAATGGCTGAAAGTAAACAACACGATCCGAAGTATCGCGAGCGCGTTTACGCGATTGTGCGCCGCATTCCGTCCGGGCGCGTGATGACATACGGCCAGATTGCCGAGCTACTCGGTGACGGCTACACGCCGCGAACGGTGGGGTTTTGCATGCATTCGTCACCGGACGGAACGCCCTGGCATCGCGTGATCAATGCGCAGGGCAAATGTTCGACCGGCAGAGTTGTGCTGCCACATAACAAACAACAGCTCATGCTGGAGTACGAAGGCATAGTGTTTGATAAGAATGGTCGCTGCGATCTACAAACGTTTCTCTACATACCAAAAGTAGCCACAAAAAAGCACAAAAGGCACAAAAGAGAATAGAAGAAATCTTTGTGCTTTTTGTGCCTTTTTGTGGCTAAAGGAGAAAGGTGATGAGCTCAAATTCAATGCAGCAACAAGTTCCTTACGCCGTGAGTCCGCCGCGCTACTCAGTCTCGCATCAAATGGTGACCACCGCTTTCGAGTTGCCGAACTTTCGTATTGTGCAGAACCTCGGCGTGGTGCGCGGCATCGTCGTGCGATCGAGAAATATCTTCGCCACCATCGGAGCCACGCTGCAAACGATCGCCGGCGGCAACATCACCGTTTGGACGAAACTGTGCGAACAAACGCGCTCGGACGCTTTCGACATCATGATTCAGCACGCGACTGAGATTGGCGCGAATGCAGTTGTTGGTGCACGCTACGACACCACAGAACTCGCACAGGGCGTCACGGAAGTTTTGGCTTACGGCACGGCGGTGATTGTTGAGCCCGCGAATCCGGGAGAGAGTTATCGTTCATGAAAGTGGATGACGTTCCGTTTGCGAAATTGCTTGGCATGGAGGTCGACTCGGTTGAGCCGGGTCATGCTGTGCTCTCGATGAAGATACGCGACGACCTCATGCGAAACCACGGAATCGCGCACGGAGGCGCGGTCGCTGCCCTGATCGACTCGGCGATGGCGTTTGCCATCGTGCCGATGCTCGGCGAAAACGAGCACTCGGTTACAGTCGATCTCACCATTCATTTTCTGCGGCCGGTAAGTGAAGGGACGGCGCGCGCGTCGGCAAAAGTGGTGCGAGCCGGAAAACGCGTGATCACTGTTTCGGCAGAACTCTTCGATTCTCAAGAGAAACTCGCAGCTACAGCAATCAGCACATATCTCCGTTTATCTGCATAATCTGCGGTCTGGTATTATCGTCGTGTGGAAGATTTAAAGAAATTTGCCCTCTATTTCCGTAATTACAAACTTCAACTAACGCTCGGTATCTCATGCATCCTCGGCAGCGTTATTGCCAGCCTTGTCATTCCTCTCATAGTCGGGAAGGCAATTGACGCAAACTGGACTGAAGTCAACTGGATGAAACTCACAATCTCGGCGGGCAAGGTGCTCGTTGCCAGCCTGATCAGCGGTCTCTTTCTCTTCCTGCAACGCCGAATTCTGATCGGCATGTCGCGCAACATTGAATACGACATGCGCCAGGAGTTCTATCGTCACCTCGTCGATCAACCGCTCTCGTTCTTTCATGAACATCGCACGGGCGATCTGATGGCACGCGCGACGAACGATCTCTCGGCCGTGAGACAGCTCGCGGGTCCGATGATCATGTACACGTTGCAGACGGTGTTTGTCGTGATTCTGGTGCTGCCGCTGATGTTCATGCTCAACTGGTGGTTGACGACATTGTTGTTCGTGACGATGCCGCTCGTCTCATTGACGGTTAAGTTTTTCGGAGCGCAGGTCCATATGCGTTTCGAGAAGATCCAGGACTTCTTCGCACAGATCACCGCGCGCGCTCAGGAGAACTTCAGCGGCGTACGTGTCGTGCGCGCATACGCGCAGGAAGACGCCGAGATGGCCGCCTTCAACAATCTCAACTGGCAGTATGCCGAGCGCAATCTGGGTTTGGTACGAGTCGAGGCATTGATGCGTCCGTTGATGACGTTCCTGATCGGATTCGGGTATGTGTTGATTATCTGGGCAGGTGTGCCGCTGGCCGTGCGCGGAGAGATCTCGGTGGGCGAGTTTACGATGTTCAATTTGTATCTCACTCGATTAATCTGGCCTCTGATCGCGCTGGGATACGTTGTGAACCTTTACCAGCGTGGCACTGCGAGTTTGAAAAGGCTTAACGCCATCCTGCGGATCGAGCCATCAATCGCGGACGTGCGGGGGGTCACCGAGAAACCGCCAATCAAAGGGAAGATCGAGTTTCGTAATCTGACGTTTCGTTATCACGCGACGGAGGAGCCGGTTCTCAAAAACCTGACACTGACGATTCCCGAAGGTCACACTGTTGCCTTTGTCGGTCGCACGGGAAGTGGCAAGTCGACGATCGCGAATTTGATTCCGCGTTTGATTGAGGCTCCAAAGAATACACTTTTCATCGATGACGTTGACATTCGCGAATATCCGCTGGCCCAACTGCGCGTGAGCATTGGTTACGTGCCGCAGGAGACGTTTCTGTTCAGCGATTCCGTGAAGGGAAACATCGCGTTTGGCGTTGAGAAAAACGAGATGGCGGAGGTTGAATGGGCGGCGGAGATTGCGGGTTTATCGGAAGACATTGAGGGATTTCCGGATCGCTTCGAGGCGATGGTGGGCGAGCGCGGCATCACCTTGTCGGGTGGTCAAAAGCAGCGGACCGCAATCGCGCGCGCGGTTCTGCGTGAGCCGAAGATTTTGATATTGGACGATGCTTTGTCGTCAGTTGATACCTACACGGAGGAGAAGATTCTCGGCCAGCTTCGCGGTGTGATGCGCGATCGGACGAGTGTGATCATTTCGCATCGCGTTTCAACAGTGCGCGAGGCTGACATGATTTGCGTTTTGGATGATGGTCGCATCATCGAGCAGGGCACGCATGACGAGCTGCTATCACTCGGCGGTGAATATGCAGATTTGTACGAGCGACAATTGTTGGAGGAAGAATTGGCGGCCACTTAGGGTGGCGACGGGCGGCCACGGAGGGCCGCCGCTACAGTTGTTATTCATCACGCCAGCTTTTTGGAACGCGCCAGATCAGCAACAACTGTAGGGGCGGCCCTCCGTGGCCGCCCGCGGTGACCAAAATTTGAGATAGATGTCTACAGCGGTAAAGGAATTTCACGAAGAAGAGGCGATCGGTAAGACGTACGATCTTGAGGTTGCGCGACGCCTGCTGCGTTACCTGAAACCGTACGTGCGCCTGCTTCTCGCTGCCCTCGCGCTCACGCTCCTGCTGAATCTGCTCGGCGTGTTGCAACCGAAGTTCACACAGTACGCGATCGATTGGTACATCCTGCCGCGCAAGACTGACGGACTGATGTTCCTCGTTGGTTTGTACCTGGCGTCGCAGTTCCTGCGTCTGATCTTCTCGTACTTTCAGTCGATCTTCGTCAACAGCATCGGCCAGTACGTCATGTTCGACATGCGCAAAGAGCTGTACAGCAAACTTCAGCATCAGGAGGTTGCTTACTACGACCGCAATCCGGTCGGGCGCATCATGACGAGGCTCACAACCGACGTCGATTCGCTCAATCAGTTGTTCACCGAAGGCGTGACTGACCTGCTCGGCGATCTGGTGATGATCGGCGCGATCATCTCCGTGATGCTCTGGATGGACGTGAAGCTGACGCTCGTGAGCCTGTTGACAGTGCCGATGCTTTTCGCTGCTACCACGTGGTTTCGCAGAGGCGCGCGAAAAGGTTACGACCTTGTTCGCATGCGCATCGCGCGCATCAACGCGTTCTTGCAGGAGCACTTCGCCGGAGCGCAAACAGTTCAGATTTTCAACGCTGAAGCAAAGTCATTGCGGAGATTCGAGCGCATCAACGACGAATACCGTCGCGCTAACATCGACACGATTTTTTACTACGCTGTCTTTTTCCCGCTCGTGGATCTAATCGGCGCGATTGGCGTGGCGCTGATCATCTGGTACGGCGGTTATCGCGTTATGCAAAACACGCCCGGCCATACTGTGCTTACGCTCGGCGCACTCGTGGCTTTCATTCAGTATTCGCAAGCGTTGTTTCAGCCGATTCGCGACATCTCAGACAAGTACAACGTCCTGCAAGCGGCAGTGGTTGCCTCGCATCGCATCTTCAAAACACTCGACCAGCCGATTACAGTTCTGACGCCGGAGAAGCCGCTTAAAACCGAGCGTGCGCGCGGTCGCATTGAATTTGAAAATGTATGGTTCGCTTACAAAGACGAAGACTGGGTGCTGAAAAACGTGTCGTTCACAGTCGAACCGGGACAGTCGATCGCGCTGGTGGGCCACACCGGGTCGGGCAAGACAACGATCACGAACCTGTTGATGCGCTTCTACGATATTCAGCGCGGCCGGATACTGCTTGATGGTGTCGATATACGTGATTGGGATCTCGGAGCGTTGCGAAAGAACTTTGCGGTCGTGCTTCAGGAAGTGTTTCTCTTCAGCGGCACGATTGAAGGCAACATTCGGCTCGGCCGCGAAGACATCGGCGAGGAACGCGTGCGCTGGGCCGCTCAGGAAGTCCACGCGGATACGTTTATTCGGCGACTGAAGGATGGTTATCAGGCTGAGGTGCGCGAGCGTGGCGCCGGGTTGTCAGTGGGGCAGAAGCAGCTCATCTCGTTCGCACGCGCGCTCGCGTTCGATCCGGCACTGTTAATTCTCGACGAAGCAACGAGCTCGATCGACACCGAGACGGAACAGTTAATTCAGCGAGCGATCGAGCGCGTGATGCGCGATCGCACTTCAATCGTAGTCGCACACAGACTGTCGACCGTTCAGAGCGCCGACCGCATCATCGTTCTGCATCACGGCGAGATTCGCGAGCAGGGAACTCACCAGGAGCTGCTGGCCGAACGAGGGCTTTACTGGAAGCTTTACAAACTACAGTACGCGGATTCCCGATCAGTTCTGGCCACGGATTGAAGCCGTGTTATCCGTGGCTCTGGTTTGGATTGGCACGAGGCTCTCGAAGGATTTGTAGATCTGAAGATACATCTGCGTTTCGCGTGGAATGAGCGTCCGCCAGTCATTGCCTCCGCGTTTCAGATAACCTGGCAGCTTGGCGGCATTTGAGTTGTAACCCGCAGCCAGCAGCTCACTCGGCGTCGCAATCTTCGCATTCAACGCGTACTGAACTTCTTCATTCGCGGTCATCTCGTTCCAGGTGTCGTGCATATAAAGCAACATTGCCTGAAGCGCGTTGCCGTGATTACGCATTCCCACGACAAAATCAGGAATGAGACCAACGCTCGGATAACGTGTGCGCTCGAGGTTGTAAGCCCACGGAATCATCTGGACCATTCCGCCTGCTCCAGCCGAGCTCACCGAATAACGATAAGTGTCGAGCTGGTTCAGCGCGAACAACGAATAGATCTCATCGTAAAGCGCAAGACGATTCTCCGCGCGAAAGCGATCGTGATCGACGTGCTCGACGACGCACAGACGCTCGGCAACATCAACCAGCTGCGGCGAGATCGCGACACCCTTGTCTCGCAGACGTTTGGCAGCCAGGTCGAGCATGTTGCGCACGTAAGACTGACCGGAGCGTGCCAGATCAGTCGAAAGTAACGCCGGATGAGCCGACGTGTAATAAGCGGTTTCGAGGTACTTCCCGCCTCTTTCAATCGGATACTCGACCGTGAGTGGCGCGAGCGATTTGCCTTCCGGAGTAAAGATCGTGAGCGCTGTATTGACGCCGTTGGCGCGAATTATTCGCAGGTTGACGTTTGTGCCCTCGGACGTCGTGGTGTTGAGCTCAGCGCCTTTCGTTAGAAACGTTTCCTTCGAAAGAGTGATGAAGTGTGTGCGACCTGTTTCGCGATCTAAAGCTGCGACGGTCACGAACTCAATCGACGGCACAGACGGCACTGACATCGCCGTCGGCTTAGGTTTCGTCTTGAACATGCGCTGCGCTTCGGTAATGCGACTCTGAATCACTGAGGGTGTCAGATTTACCGGCATCGAGACCTTTTTCTGTGCCTCAATGACCGGAAAGTTGGTAGCGGTATCTGCCGGTTTGGCCTGCGGCAGCGCTGGCGGTGGAGGCGTCTTTTGCTCCTGAGTGGCAGTGGCGACAACGCGTGGACGGACAGCGCTATTCTCCTGTGCCCTCATCTCAACGGCAGCAAAAAGAACGGCAACGACAAAAAGGGCAAGACGGGCACTTAGTTTCATATTTTTTCTCTGGAGACTTACAGGCTAAACCACGCGTCGGGGGCGAAGCGTTGGCTTAGATTCGCGCAGTGGAGCATGAGTTGTCAACTGGTTTTTAGCCGCAGATTACGTAGATTGGGCAGATTCGTATACACTCGGCGGTTTGAAATTTGAAGGGAGCGTTTGTCTATGCCTTATTACCCACCCATTCGCTTTGCTTTGATTGTGTGTTTGTTAGCGTCAGGTGTCACTCAGCAGATGATCAAATCGAATAATTACCCCGTGGCTCGTAAAAGCGATCAAGTTGACGATTATAACGGCGTGAAAGTGGCCGATCCGTATCGTTGGCTCGAAGATCTCGACTCGGAGGAGACGCGCAATTGGGTGGAGGCTGAAAACAAGCTGAGCTTCGGTTACCTGGCTGCCATTCCGGCGCGTACTGCGCTGAAGGAGCGGCTCACGAAGCTTTGGAACTACGAGAAATATGGAATTCCTTTCAAGGAAGGGAATCGCTACTTCTATACGCGCAACAGTGGCCTTCAAAATCAGGCTGTGCTTTACACCGTGAGCGCGCTCAACGCGCAGCCGCAGATGGTGCTCGACCCCAACACGCTCTCGGCCGATGGCACAGTCGCAGTGTCCGGAATGGAAGTGAGTCCTGACGGCAAACTACTGGCTTACGGTCTTTCGGCCTCAGGTTCGGATTGGCAGGAGTGGAAAGTTCGCGACGTCACAACGAGTAAGGATCTTTCGGATGATTTGAAGTGGGTGAAGTTTTCCGGAGTTTCGTGGACTCGCGATGGCAAAGGATTTTTCTACAGCCGTTACGACGAGCCCAAAGGCGACATGCTGAAAGGCACGAACTACTTCCAAAAAGTCTACTACCACAAGCTCGGCACGGCGCAGACGGAAGACGTCCTCGTTTACGAGCGTCCGGATCAGAAGGACTGGTTGTTTGGCGGAACCGTCACCGACGACGGCAAATATCTGATCATCACCGTATTTCAGGGCACCGATGTAAAGAGTCGTGTCTACTACAAAGATCTCAAGGCCAAAGAAGCGCCGGTCATTAAGCTGCTCGACGACTTCGACGCGGCGTACAGTTTCATCGGCAATGAAGGAACGCGATTCTGGTTTCAGACCGACTTGCAGGCGCCGCGTGGCAAGGTGATCGAGATCGACACGGCCAATCCAGCGCGCAGCAACTGGAAAGTTGTCGTGCCTGAAGGAAAGGAGACGCTGCAAACCACAACGTTCGTCAACAACAAATTCATTCTCAACTACCTGAAAGACGCTTACACACAAGTTAAGATTTACGACACGTCCGGCAAGCTCGTGAATGAAGTTGCGTTTCCAGGAATCGGATCAGCAGACGGTTTCGGCGGCAAAGCCACTGACAAACAAACTTTCTATTCGTTCACTGGCTTCACAACGCCGACGACGATCTATCGTTACGACATGACGACCGGCACGAGCACGATCTTTCGCCAGCCGAAAGTCGACTTCAATCCTGCTGATTACGAGACGAAGCAAGTCTTCTACAACAGCAAAGACGGCACGAAGGTGCCGATGTTCATCACGTACAAGAAAGGCCTGAAGCTCGACGGAAACAATCCGACATACTTGTATGGCTATGGTGGATTCAACATCTCTCTGACGCCCGCATTCTCAGTCGGGAATCTTGTGTGGATGGAGATGGGGGGAGTTTATGCGCAGCCGAATCTGCGTGGTGGCGGTGAGTATGGTGAAGAGTGGCACCAGGGCGGCATGAAGCTCAGGAAGCAGAATGTGTTTGACGACTTCATCGCCGCAGCGCAGTGGTTGATCGACAACAAGTACACTTCGACCCCGAAGCTTGCGATCGGCGGCGGCAGCAATGGCGGCCTGCTTGTCGGTGCGGCGTTGACCCAGCGGCCGGATCTGTTTGGCGCGGCACTACCGGCAGTGGGTGTGATGGACATGCTGCGCTTTCAGAAGTTCACGATTGGATGGGCGTGGGTTTCGGATTATGGATCGTCAGATAATCCGGAAGAGTTCAAGGCGTTATATACGTATTCGCCGCTGCACAACATCAAGCCCGGAACGTCATATCCGCCGACGCTGATCACGACCGCCGATCATGACGATCGCGTCTGGCCCGGACACAGTTTTAAATTTGCGGCAGCACTTCAGGCTGCGCAGGCCGGCCCTGCGCCGATCTTGATTCGGATCGAGACGAAAGCGGGCCACGGTGCAGGGAAGCCAACCTCGAAGATCATCGAGGAGATCGCGGATCGCTGGGCCTTCTTGGTGAAGACCCTCGACATGCCGCAAAAAAGCACAGAATAATATTAGTCACAAAAAGGCACAAAAAGCGCAAAAGATGAAACCTCGATGGCGCCCTATGTTATCAACAAAGGGCGCCTCATTTCATGAAAACATTTTGTGCCCTTTGTGCTTTTTTGTGGCTGGCTTCTTATTGTGACCACGGGGCGGGCTTGCGTACCCAGCGGAAGCCTCGCATCTTTTCCTGTAGCTCCGGCGGCAGCGGGCCCGCCTCACTCGCGGCAATGTTCGCCTCGACGTGCCGCAGCTTTCGCATCCCGGGAATGATCGTGCTCACGTCCTGATTGTCGAGAATAAATCGTAACGCCAGCTCGGGCATCGTGATGTTCTCTGAACGCTCCCTGTTCCACTCCTCCAGTGTCTTCTTCACTGCATCCGCTCTCTCAACACTCGGAATCAGGTTTTCAGGTACGAAGTAACTGTTGCGCCAGTCGCCCTCAGGCCACTTACTGTCTTTCGTCAACGTTCCCGTCAACGTGCCTTCGTCAAACGGTACGCGCGCGATCACGGCCACGTTCATCTCGCGACACGCCGGAAACAACTCGTCTTCCGGATTTTGATCGAAGATGTTGTAGATCACCTGCACTGAATCGATCTGTCCACTGCGCACTGCACGCACGCCATTCCACGGCTCCCAACGATTGATGCTGATGCCGATGGCATTGATCAACTTTTGGCTGCGCATGTCGTCGAGGCGGTAGAACCAGCGATCGTCGCGCATCCAGTCGTCGTTCCAGGTGTGAAACTGCATCAAGTCAAGCTGATCCAACTTTGAATTTTCGAGACTGCGATGAACATATTCTTCGACGTGATCCGGAGGATACGATTGCATGAGAGTCGAATCAGCGAGCGCAGGCCATTGCAAATTCTTCGGCGGAATCTTCGATGCAGTGTACAGTCGCTTCCCGGGATTCGACTTGACGATCTGGCCCAGCAAATTTTCGCTGTGACCGTTGCCGTAAGCGTAAGCTGTATCGAAAAAATTGCAGCCACGATCGACGGCTGCTTGCAGCGATTGCAGTGATTCATCGTCGTCGGAGTTGGTCCAACCGGCCATCCCCCACATCCCGTAGCCGATCTCACTGACTTCCCAGCCAGTGCGGCCAAAGCGGCGGTATTTCATCGGTTCGCTCCATCCACAGATTAACAGATTGAAATCAGTGTAATCTGTGGATGGTTTTGTCGCAAAACAACTACGCCCCGAAACCATGCAAGGCTTCGAGGCGCAGGGGAACAACTTATCGAGTCTTGTTAGTTAGTGCCGGAGCCTGAGGATCCGCTGTTGGTGATCACGACGTCTTTATCAGATCCACCGAAGGTGAAACCTGTCAGTTGCAGCTCATCGCCCTTCCCGGTTGATCGCAACTGAAAATCATTTGCTTTCTTTTCGCGCTGCTCGAGCTTGGCCGTTGCCTCAGCCACTGTCTTGCCGTTCTTGACGATCGACATTTGACCAGACTGGTCATCAAACTTGAGGTCGTAGGTTCCCTTTTTCACGAGCGTGCCGTTGACCTTGATGTCATTCTCGAAAGTTACCTTCTGTTTATGCACTTTGGCGAACGCAACAACGCCTGTCAGTGCGCCCACCATTAGAACCACCATTACCTTGCTTACGATTGACTTCATTACTGCTCTCCTTGCTGTCGTTAGATTCTGTACCGCTGATTGCTCTCTCTGCGACTAAACACCACTCGCAATTGTCTTATGACAAAAACTTCTAGTCGATAAACGCTGCTTCACAGTAATCATTAACAACTCAATTTTTTGCACAGCGTTTTTATCGAAGCTCTCTCAACCGTCTGGCATGTTACGCGGCGCAAACGGGAAAGGTTCCGTCTTTACGTATCTATACAAATCTTTACATTCCCTTACAGTTTTTTCGTAGGTGTTTTGATAGACTCTGCTCCATCCCTACGAAATCACATATATCTAAAGGAGATCTTGAATGAGAAAGTTGCTTTATGCTTTTGGCCTGACAAGCGTACTTGTGTTTGCTTTGGCTGCGTATGCTGCTGCGCCAAATTTTGCCGGAACCTGGATGCTTGATAAGAGCAAGAGTCAGGGTCTCAATCAACGTTTGCAAAACGCCGAGAGTGTTACGTGGAACATCACACAGACTGACAAGGAGATCACGATCGAAGAGAAAGTAACTGGCGGTGGTGGTCCAGGTGGTCCGGGCGGTCCTCCGGCTGGTGCGCCTGCCGCGGGTGGTGCTCCTCAAGGTCCGGGCGGCGGTCGCGGAATGATGGGCGGCGGTGGTCCGAGAACCTACAATCTCGACGGCACTGAAACGACCGGTGAAATGGGACGCGGCAAGTTCGTCCGCAAGGCGACGCTGTCCAGCGATGGCAAGACACTGGAGCTGTCTTCGAAAGTGACGTTTCAGGGACAGGACGGGAACGAAATCACGACTACTTCGACTGACAAGCTCACGCTTTCAGCCGATGGCAAGACGCTGACTGTCGTTAGTCACAGGGAAAGCCCTCGCGGCCCGCAGGATTCGACGCTCGTCTTCAACAAGTAAGACTGCGCTGCAAAGAGGCACAAAAAGCACATAAGATAAGAAAGAGAGCAGCGGCCTAAAATTATCTTTTGTGACTTTTGTGCCTTTTTGTGGCTACAACCAATCGCGCGTCACATCGCACCAGAGCGCGAGACCGCGCCACTCGTTGAACCTCGCGTAGTAGCGCGCGATCTTCTTATCGTTTGCCTTCCTGCCTTTGTTTCTGATCTCGAAAAATCGCGCGCGCGTCCACGAGTCCAGTGCCAGTCCATCGTAACGGCCCAGCAGCTTCAGAAGGTTCTCGGCTGCGTAGTTCCCAACGCCCTTCACACGTTTGATCTGCTTAATAAGTTCAGATGTGGGCAAGTCGCTCGAGAGCCACGCCTCGACATTCAATTCACCCGAAGCTACGCGCTCGGCAAGTTCCTTGAAGTATGGAGAACGATAACCAGCACGCACTTCGTCAACAAAAAACTTCAGCGGCATCGACGCCATCGCCTCAGCTGTCGGAAACGACTTGCGGCCGTCATCACTCTCGCGGCCGAGGTTCTCCACGAATCCAGTGACCATCTTCAGCGTGAGTGCCCAGGAGCAATTGGTGGTGGAAATCATTTTCACTAAGTCTTCAAAGACGGTCGGTGATCGGAGCAGTCGTCCGGCGCCCTGGTTGCCAATCCACGAAAACTCGGGATCGTTACCGGTGGCGAGATAGAAATCGCCTAGATCGTCGTCGAGCCGGAGAATGTGGCGAGCGTCGCGAAGGACGATGGCCGCTTCGGATTTTGTAAGTGACCGCGAGACTCTGACGCGAACGTGATTCTTCCGCCCGGTCAGGAAGATGGTTACCGGCTGTTTAGTTCCTAAATCGATGACGCGCGACAGTTCCCATTTTTCGGTGTCGAGGGCGAACGGCAGCAAGTTGTACCAGCCGTGGCTCAGCACGGTGCGGCGGAAGCTGAAGTTTTTCGGTGTTGGTATTTTGAGTTCCATTGATGCGGGGCATTGTAGCAGTCGCGGGATTGTATGATTCAAGTTCGGTCAAGCTGAACCTTGACAGTTCGGCACTCAAGTCTTAGACTGAACGAACTTGAAAAAACAGTGTGTGGAAGGCTGTACTCCTGAGCCCCTAACACTCGGGGCTTAGCAGGAGCGTGAGGTCAAACTACTAGACCCCCAACAGTACTCCGGTGAACGTACGCACCGCTTCCGAAGACAAGTGAAGCCGGAGCTTTCCGGCGCGGTTCGTCGCCCCACAGGGCAGCTAGCAGGGCACCCAGTGGGGCGAAACCATTTTTAAACGCGCGCT
>DASUYO010000393.1:0-4922 GCA_036377375.1 Pyrinomonadaceae bacterium | reverse complement strand
CCGCGCAGCGCTAACGCGACTCATCAATGCAACCAGCGCACTCGAATCCATTCCGCCCGAAAGAAAAACGCCGAGCGGCACATCGCTCACGAGATGAAGTCTGACTGACTCCTCCAACTCCGCGCGCAGTTGCTGCACCGCATCGGCTCTATTGCCTGGGATGTCTTCGCGTTTTGAAACCGCAAACTCGACGTCACGTACTTCGTTTGCGTTGACCTCCAGATAGTGACCGGGCAGCAACTGTTTAATGCCCTCGATAATCGTGAGTGGCGCTGCCACTGAACCGTTGGCTAGATATGAATCAATACCGGCGGTGCTGAGCTGTCGTGGCATTAATCCGCTGGCCAGCAACGCACGCAGCTCTGAAGCGAAGACAAAGAGATTTTTATTGGTGTAGTAGTAGAGCGGTTTAATTCCGAGCGGATCGCGGGCAAGCAGGAGCTTTTGTCCCTGCTCGTCCCAGATGGCAAGTGCAAACATGCCACGCATTCTGCGAAAGAGATCGACGCCCCATTTGCGATACCCGCGGAGGACGACCTCCGTATCGGTCGTTGAAACCCACTCACCGCCAATCTCATCGCGTAGGTCTTTGAAGTTGTACGTCTCGCCATTGTAAGTAATCCAATTGCCGGTTGCTGGATCGTTCATTGGCTGATGACCGGTCGCAGAAGTGTCGATGATCGCGAGTCGTGTGTTGCCGAGTATGACTTTGTCGCCGCGGAATGTTCCCTGGTCGTCAGGACCGCGGTGTCGCTGCGCGGCGTTCATTCGTTGCACAGCTTCAAGCGAAGGCGGTCCGCTGCTGAAAATTCCCGAGATGCTACACATTCAACGTAATACTAGCCGCGGATTTTTCTGCGTATTGGAAGAATCGCGCAGCGCCGTCGCGCAGCGTGTGCTTGCTCACACTTTCTCGTGCTCGTCGGCTCAGTTCTGCAAGCTCACTGGAAGCCGCTTCGCGCATAGCCGCGAGTAACGCTTCTTCATCGCCGGCACCAATCAACCAACCATTCCGTCCGGTCTGCACAAACTCAAGCGCCGCACCCATTCGATCGGTGGCAATCACCGGCAGCCCAGCCGCGAGTCCCTCCGGCACCACCAATCCCCACCCGTCATACCGCGAAGGCCCACACAACACATCCGCACTCGCATACTCACCCGGTAATTGATCCCAATCTCTGAAACCAGCAAACTCAACTCGCTCACTCACTGAACGCAGCGTTTTCTCAAGCGACGGCCGCAACTCTCCGTCTCCAATTATCCTGAGCCGCACGTTCCGAATCTCACGCGCGAGTCGAACAAAAGCGGTAGCGACCAGGTCCACGCCTTTGCGTTTGATCAGCGAGCCTGAAAACAAAAACGTCCGCTCCGCTTTCTCTCCGAAAGTTGAGATCTTGAAACGTTCTAGGTCGGAGTAATACGGATAGTTGAAGTACTCGCGCTGTGATCCAAACTCTTCCCTGTATCCATCAACTGCAAACTTCCCGATTCCCCAGATCGGCACAGACGACGCATGGAGCTTCGAAAGTTTCCACATACGAAACAATCGTCCAGCCCATGCCGGCTGGTGAAATCCGGGCCGCTCACCCCAGAAACACCACGGCGCGTCGAGTGCCGCTCGTTCTGCAATCAATTGTTCTGCATCGGCGTGACGGTAGTAATTCAACACCACCAAATCCGCATCGCGTACAGACTGCCGTGCGCGCGACAACTGAACTACGGCATGCCGGATCTCAGGTGACTTCCACTGGCGGTCTGGATCGCGAGTGCGAAGATAACCAACCTCCAACACACACTTCCCATCCGCTTCGATTTCATTGAACAGCTCGACCTGATAAGGCGACGGACAATCTGTCAGTACAAAAACTTTCACGTCACCTTCGCATGTCTCAACTTGATGAACAAGTGCGACAGACCCACCCACGCCAGCACCACGTAACTGACAAGTATCAACTCCAGAATCGATCGCATCCCCGAAAACAATGCCATCACCACGATGCTGTAGATCACGAGGGCACCCTGCGTGCGGCAACGCGCGAGCAGCCCGTTCGCGGTCGATGCCACGCGACCGTAGAACCAGCCGCCCAACGCGATGCCGATGAATCCCAGGGACATGTAAAGCTCGCCGATAACTGAATAAGAATAGGAAACGCCTTGCACGCCCAATGCGGTCGGCAAATCAAAACCGGGATCGACCGGTTTACCCGGCCAGAACACTCTCGGTATCGGCCGCACAACGACGTAAACAAGATACTTGTGATAAACGAATGGATACGACTCTGGGATGAGTTGAATGATCTGGCACAGACGATAGAAATTGTCGTCCACGCGCACGTGCTGCTCTTCGAGAATCTCTCTCTTCTCGAGCCGCCCCGTGGGAATCTCGCCGTTGCCGACCAGCACGTTCAACCCGACATTGCGGTATTCGAGCATCAACTGAAGAGTAATCAGCAGCGCAACGATCGCCACGACTGTTGTGAGTAGATGTTTGATTCGTAAGCGTTGCTGGTCCAACACCCAGAGAACCAGCGCCATACCAACTACCACGCCGATAACACGCCGGCTCCCGCTCTGTGCAAGGAACAACGCCATCACAACAGACATTCCGATGCAGATCCACGTCCGCGGATTGCGCAGCCCAACGCGGCGCCCAATCACCACCGTTAAAACGGGTAACAGGTAACCGAAGTACTGCAAGTGATCGAGAAACGCGTCCCAGCCGCCTAATTGCCCGCGTCCCCACGGCGCAGACCAGCGCTCCTGGCCCAGGTAATGGACCATCTCAAAGACGTTGAAGTTGCAAGGCACTGCAAAGTTCAGCATGCCGAGGCAGAAGGACGCGATGGCGAGCGCGAAGTATGTGTTGATTGGAAACTCCTGCGACACGGAGCTAATCAACACCTGCGGAATTCTCCACGAGCGACGCAATGCGCCGAGCCAGACCATCACGACAAAGATCCCGATGGCGAGAAACGCCTTTCGGACCTGATCGGCAGTGATGTCTTCCATCGTGTAAACACCCTGCAACAGGTCGAGCAGGAGCCAGTAGATCGGCGCGAGCGCAAGCAGTGATTCACCGCGAAGGAGTGCTTTCGGATAACGCAGGGCGGCGGCTATTGGCGCGGTGGCGAGTCCGGCAGACATTACGAGCGCTGCGTAGAACAACGCGCCTTCGCCGGATGGATCGTCAGGAATGAGCATGATCGACAACGTGGTGGCGGCGCTGGTGCTGAGGATTGCGAGCAGCGTCGACCGCATCGTGAGGCTTGGCGTCGCGGCAACGCCGAGCGGTCGATTTGAAATCAGGCTAGTAGCTTGCATCAACTGTAGGGGCGGCCCTCTGTGGCCGACCGTCCATAGAATTCTTGAAGAGCCCGCAGCATTACGACGGGCGGCCACGGAGGGCCGCCCCTACAGTTGAGACAACGAAGTCGCAAGAGCTTTAAGAGTAAATTGATCGTTGATGCCGGAGTTCTTCGACATTGCCGCAAGCGTCTCAGGCGATCGCAAAAACTTCAGGAGCACATCCGCAATTGCCTGCCCCGAAACGTCCCGGAGCATCACACCATTCACACCATCGCGCACAACTTCACCACAGTAGCGCGATGCAATCACGGGAAGCTTCCACGACTGTGCTTCTAACTGCGTCAACCCAAAACCGTCTGACAGAGTCGGCAGAATGAATACGTCTGCGTCTCTGTAATAACTATCAACTTCGCGGCGTGGAATCACCCCGAACCATCGAATTGGTAGCTCCTGCGGAATCCGCATGTGTGTTGGACCGACAAACCAGAACTCGATGTGTTCACGCGAAAGCAGCTTGATCGCGTCGAGCAACTGCCCAACTCCCTTGCGCGGATATATCTTGCCCAGGAAGAGCACACGCAGCGGCCTCGCGGAGTTGAAAGTACTCGGATATTGACGCTGAAATGATCTAGAGTCGTCGGGAGTTTCATAAGCGAGAGGGATGACGCGTATTTTTTTCGCTGATATTCCTTCACCAATCAGCGCGTCTCTGGACCAGTTAGAATTCACCACGATCTGATCGGCCAGCGCACATTCGCTGCGCCAGCGATCCCAGTATTCTTTAGGTGCCGGGCTGCCGTATTCGTGTTCTTGCGCTGGGCCCGGATCGATTTGGCCCAGCACTGTTCGCCAGCCACGCTCGTGTGCGAACTTGAAGATCTGTTCGGCGGCATAACTGTAGGCAAAGATTGTGTGATTGCCGTTCGGTTGTCTATGAGTGCGTACGAGCCGGGCGAGTGCGTGTTGCTGGAACCATTCGTTGCGACGGCTGATCAATTTCCAGCCGTTCTCGCGTGCGAATGAAGCTTTCAGCTCGAAGGTCAAAGCAGCGATGTTTGAAGCAGCGACTGGTGCGCGCGCCAGGTCTGAATGAAATCTACCGGAAAGGCGCGGGATCCAAACATCGGTAATCAATTGAGACAGTATGCCGGCGAATTGAAGCGCACGCGGCACCGCATAGTGTTCACGCGCACCGAGCTGACAGCAGATCCACGACTTCATGGGAAAGTTTCTGCCGCGACGGGCGCTCGACGCAGCGCCAAATATGATCGCACTGCACTGCTGCTCACCGGCACCCGATAACGATGATTGCTCCACAGATGCGCCGGAATCATCGTCACGCCTTCCCAGATCCCGCGCCGCCTGCCATGTCGCAGCAACCAAACCAACCGTTTCGCGCATTGCCCCACGCCGATGCCCCACAAGGAAACCGGATAGCGCAGGTAGGCAAGCAACGCGAGGTTCGCGATGCTGCCGGCCGTCACACGCGGATCAGCATGATGCTTCAAATCTGTGTTGTGAAATACGCGCAGCCAGTGTGTCGTGAGGATTTTGCCGCCCTGCGAATGAAGACGAATCGCAAAATCCACCTCCTCCATTCCATAAGCCACCGGCAG
>DASUYO010000392.1:0-4571 GCA_036377375.1 Pyrinomonadaceae bacterium | reverse complement strand
TAGTCCGACACGCGCCACCTGTATCCGCAGCGAGGAGCTTGGATCGCCAAGCAGCAGAGCATTTCGATCGCGTGTTTGCCACACGACGACCGCTGCAAAAGCCAGTACAAAGAACAGCACAAACGTGAAGACGACTTTGAGCGCACCACGCAACGATCGCAATGCAATCACACTCGCGCCAATCACAAACGCGACGATGACTGTTCGCATAGCGGTGAAAATCAGTCCCGCAGTCAACAAAGCCGCTGCGAGCACCGCTACTCTGAAATACTTGTTTGGCCCGTGATTCCTGAGATGCGCGACCGCCAGACCAAGCGCGAGTTGCGCGATCATCTGGATCAGCTCCGCGAACGTCTCGTAGTGACGTGTCCAACCGGAAGCGCGAAACTGATGGTTCCGTTTGCTGCCGGTGATGCCGGAAGTTGAAGTCTGAGTGAGCGTGAAAGAGCGTTCAACCTGCTCGCCCTGCGAAATTATGCCCGCCGTCGACGTAGCATTGAGCGGTGTTTGCGTTAACTCGCGATCGAGAGCTGAAACCGAATAGATTCGATGACGGTTGAGCTGCCAGATCGTATCGCCAGGTCGAATGCCAATCTGTTGCAAAGGACTGTTCGGCGCAATCGACTCAATCACAACTCCGCGCCCGCGTATCAAGTCGAAAGCGCTGTAAAGGGCGCCGGCGCAACCGCTCAAGATAAGCAGTGCCACGAGCGCCAGCATTGATTTTCTATTTACTGTCGCGCGCGCGAGATAGAAAAGAAAAACGCTCCACGAGGCGGTCAGTTTAGCGATACTGATTCGGGGCTCTTCCGAAACCAGCGCGGACAGGACTGTCCATAGCAGTAACAGAACGATGATCAGGTCGAATTTCGACCAGCGCAGACCCAGTTTTCGCGTTTGCAACGTGCGGATGAGCCATCCCAGACCGGCTATTCCGACCCCGATAGCGCTGGCAGCAACCGAGTGCGGCGCGAAAACGACGTAGATTCCGAGTCCGGCGAGGGCGATTTGCTGGCCCAGTTTTCCACGCGGATTTTGATCGTTCGTGAGCATCGCTATTTTGCAGAAATGCTTGCGTTGACACCCTTTATTTACGCATGTTAGCGTATCTCGCGGCTGTTTGCCGGAGTTGGAAAGTGGAGTTAAGACGCTCCCGTAACTGGAAAGGCACTGCCCCGCTGCCCGCTGCTACGATTTAAGCCGCCGATAATCGTACTTACGAAATTAAGATTTCCTGATGGCTTTCGATAAAGCTAAGGTCCTAAAAGCCGCTGAGAAATCCCTTTCACAAGGGAAGATCAACGCAGCAATCAAGGAGTATCGACAGATCGTCGATAACGACGCTGACGATCTCACTACCTTGAACATGCTGGGTGATCTGTACGTGCGCTCAGGGAAAAAAGAGGAAGCGGTTTCGTGTTTTGAGCGCATTGCAGAACACTACAGCGCCCAGGAATTCAATCTCAAAGCCATCGCGATGTACAAAAAGATCGAGCGTCTCCGGCCGCACGATCCGGTTATCGCGCTCAAGCTCGCCGAGCTCTATGGCAACCAGGGACTGGTCCATGACGCACGCGCGCAGTATCTCGTAGTTGCGGATTCTTACACGCGTTCAGGCGATAACAAACGCGCACTCGACGTCCTTCACAAAATCGCCGATCTCGATCCCAACAACACTGACATTCGCCTGAAACTTGCCGACGGATATCTGAAAGAGAGCATGCGACGCGAGTCGGCGGCTGCATTTGTGCAAGCGGCCAATCGTCTGCATCAGACCGGCGCTTACGACAAAGCTCTCGATGCTTACTCCAAAGCGTTGCAGTTGGTGCGCGATGATCGCGAAGCACTCCGCGGCATGCTTGAAAGTCATATCGCGCGCGGCACAGCCGATGAAGCGGCAGAGGTGCTTGAACGTGCTGTTGAGACTCACGAAGACGATAACGAGCTCGTGTCGATGCTCGCTCGTGCTTATCTTGAAGCGGAAGATCCAAAAGGAGCTGAGCGTGCGACGTCGCTGCTCATGGCGCAGGACGCATCGAACTATACGCAGTTTCTTCCAGTCACTCGTCTTTATCTGAAAGTCGGTGAAATAGACGAAACGATCCGCATTCTCTCTACGATCATCGAGCGGCTGCTGGCCGGACGTGAAGAGAAAGAGCTGTTGGAGATTGTGAATCAGGTGCTGGAGCGAAATCCGGATCACGTCGCGGCCTTGAGAATGCTTGTGCGCATCCACTGGTGGCAACGCGACATGGATGCGTTACGTTCGTCGCTTGAGCGTCTCGCTGAGTCTGCTGAGGCGTCGGAACTGGTTGATGAAGAACGCTACGCATTGACGCAACTGGTTCGATTGGCCCCTGACGAACAACGATATCTCGACAGGTTGAATCTGCTTGGTGGTTTACAGGAAGAGACTGAGGAAGACTTTTCAACCGCGATTCACGAGTCTGTGAACGAGGTTCCACAGTTCGAGACGTTTGCAGTGGTCGAGGATCAGGACGAGGTTGCTCCAGTTGTCGCCGACGAGTTTGAGACGAACGCTGCTCCAGGCTCGACGTTTTCCGATCCGACAGCTTCGTTTGCTGATTTAAACGACGAAGAATCTGCGCCCTTTGCAACTGCAAACAGCGATTTTCAGGAAGTCGATTTCAGTATTGTTACGCCCGCTGACACGCCGGCTGCTGAACCCGGGCCTGCGGAAACAGAACGTGTTGAGAACATGATGCGGCAGGAGCTCGAGAGTGTGGATTTCTACATTGCACAGGGTTACGCCGACATCGCGGTTGATACGCTCGAGATGCTCGAAAGGCAGTTTGGGCCAAATCCTGAGATTCAGGCGCGGCGTGAAAAGCTAGCAGCCAGAGATCAGCAGACCGAAGCTCCCGCAGTGTTTGAGTTTGGCGATACTGAAGAAGTGACTGCAACAGCAGTTCCCGAGGCGATAACTTTTGATACCGAGAATGCGTATGCGTCACTGGCCGGCGATGGCGGTAACAATGTCGCGACGAGCAAACCGGCTGCGACGGGAATTGACGCGGGACTTGCCGAGCTCTTCGAAGAATTTCGCGCTGCGGAAGAAGGCGACGAGGTTCGCGAAGACTTCGAAACGCATTACAATATGGGCACCGCGTATAAAGAAATGGACCTGATGGATGAGGCCATTCAGGAATTTCAAACCGCGGCGAGTTTGGTGAAGGCCGCAGATGGAACGTCGCGCTACTTGCAATGTTGTAACATGCTCGGTCATTGTTTTGTTCAGAAGGGCATGCCGGAAGCATCAGTGATCTGGTTCAAGAAGGGATTACAGGCGCCGGGACACACTGAAGACGAGTATCAGGCATTGCGTTATGAGTTGGCGTCAGCGTACGAGCAGCTCGGAGATTTGAAGCAGGCGCGTGAGTTTTACACGGAAGTTTATGGCGTTGATGTTTCTTATCGCGAAGTCGCGGAGAAGCTGAGCCAGTTAAGGCAGAAGCAGGAATAGAGCCGCAAAAAGGCACAAAAAGCACAAGAGATATGTCAGCGAAGTTAAGCGTTATTTTTTACATCATCCTTTGTTTGGAGATCGGTATTTTTCTTACCGTGGCGCCGTGGTGGCCGCATGGGATGTGGGGCATCAGCGATTGGGGTAACAACTATTTCCTGCTGTATGCTGCTCGCAAGACAGGTATCCAGGGCTTGCAGGCAGTTGTCGCTTCCGGTTGGGTTCGCGGCGCGGTAAGCGGTGTGGGACTCCTGAATCTCGGCATCGCTTTCTGGGAGATCTTCAACTTCAAGCGAACTGTCACTGCGTTGCAGAACGAAACGAGCGCGAAAAAGAAACCTACTAACGATGCCGCTCCAGCTTCCATGTCCGATTATTTATCCAATAACGAGCGGCACGACGACTCCGCAAACAACTCCTGAAATCCTCCGCTTGGTTCAAGCTGCGGTAGACGCAGAAGTTCCTCTCTTTCAGATACGTGAGAAGTCTTTGCCGGCGCGCGTTCTTTATGAACTTACAGCGCGCGCGGCAGAGATCACGCGCGGCAGCAACACACGACTGCTCGTCAACGATCGATCTGACATTGCGCGTGCTGCGGGCGCGGATGGCGTACATCTAACTGCGCATTCATTGCCGGCCGGTGTAGTGCGCAATATCTATGGGCCTGAGTTTTTGATTGGTGTCTCAACGCACTCGCTCCGCGAAGCAGAAGAGGCTCGGAAGACTGGAGCTGACTTCGTCGTGTTTGGACCAGTTTTCGAAACTGAGTCAAAGCGCGGTTTTGGTGAACCGCAGGGAGTGAATAAGCTTCGTGAGGTCACGCGCGCTCTTGGTAATTTTCCTGTGCTCGCCATTGGCGGCGTCACGCTCGACAACGTCCCAGACTGCTTTCACGCTGGCGCGAGGGGTATTGCAGCGATACGGTTGTTTAATGATCCTGAGACGCTGTCGTCAGTCGTTAACTCAATCTGTGTAATCTGTGGATAAAAAAGATAACAGACCTGTTGTGCTCACGATTGCGGGACTCGATCCGTCCGGTGGCGCGGGCATCGTCGCTGACATCAAGACTATCGCGGCGCTTGGTTGC
>DASUYO010000391.1:0-5681 GCA_036377375.1 Pyrinomonadaceae bacterium | reverse complement strand
GCGACGCGAGCGCAATGCTGCATTTCAACTACTGGTTGAGTACGCGGGAATTGCCGGCGGGTCTGAAACAACCGAAAGTCACTCTTCACCTGCTCGCGAACGGAAAGGAAATAGCGACGAGTCGCGCGCCCGTAGTGCCGGATACGCTTGATTGGTATTTTTATGAGCTGAAAGAGTTGATCGTGGAGGCGACTCCAAAGCAGCGTTGGCTTGCGCTATCTGACCTTACGAAACAGGACGGCGAGATTGTTATGATCGTGAAGGCGAACGGCCAGCCAATCAAATCCTACAAGACGCGAGTCGTCGGAGGCCGGCTGCAAACGCTTGAGCGAAACCGTTTGGACACTGAACCCCGCACCGCTTTTATTTCCCCACGCTATGTCGATCTAACCGACAGGTCACGCTCAGACTTTACGATGCGGGACATGTTTTGGCTGAAGAAATCCCCTTAACCGATCGGGTCAGTACAGGGAGCGGTAGCGACCTGGTCAGTGATCGGCATGCGATATTCATATTTTTGATCCCATTGATTGACCAGGTCGCTACCGCTTCCTGTACTGACTGTTTCCAAGAATGATCTCGGACTGTTGAGGCAAGCCCCTCTGTAGTCACCGTTCCGATTTCATTTCTTATCCAGAATCCTCAACCATTCGTTTGCGGTATTCGCCTGCACCGTCGGTTGGTACATCAGCTCGGCACGCGCTGGTGCGACCTTGAATTCGCCCGGCACCTCGACACGCATCGCGTATTGCAGCGTGGCATCACCGTCAAAGTAATTCATAAAGATCGCAGTGCGGTTGTCGCGAAACTCACGATTGCTATACCAATCGCTCCAATTGCCAAGCGAGTAATTCAGGGAAATCCCGCTCACGCGTGCGACTTGCTCTGCACCTGCCGGAATCGGATCTTCGACCATCACATACTGCGCGCGCGGGCCATTCAGCCGCAGCCTGACGACAATCAGGTCACCTGAACGCAGCTCGCCGGTTAGTGGTTCAACCTTCCAGCTCGACTTGCCGCCGCCCTCGTCTTCAGAGACGCGCAGCCGCAGATACTCACGCGTGATCTTCAATCCGCCTGCCGATTGCGCCGCCACGTTCTCTTCGGCGGTAAAGTATTCAAGCGCGCTCGAAACATACAAAGCACCCGGGCCATGTTTCACGATCCGGATTTGGTTTGAAGGACCAATTTCGGCGCCCTTCTTCCAAATGGTCACAGCCTGTCCGTTGCCGGCATCGCCGGCGCCGACGTGTTGACCGGCAATCTTGACGTCATTTAAATAAACTTCGAACGTATAGTCTGCTGACAGTTCCTTGCTGACCTTCAGATAGTCAGTCAGTCCGTAAATCGCGAACGCGGTTTCCTTAGTCGACAACCAGTAGTAGCCGTTGCGCCGATTCTGAACCAGCCAGCGCGCGGCTTTAGGAAGCAAAGGTGAACCAGGGTTGATCCGCGACAGCGCCTTCAGCGACAGCGACGTTGCTTCTGCGTCGAGATAAACATCCCGGCCGTAGTCGTTCACCCGCGCCGTCTGCCAATGCGCTTCGAACTCGTCGTGCTGCGCTGAGCTTTCGATCAGCTTCGCGACTTCGTGTGCTCGCGCGTCTTTGCGCTCCTGCAAAGCCAGCGCCACTAGCGCGCGTCCATATGCTCCCAGGTTGTTGCGCTTGCCGTACAGTTCGTCGAGATAGTGAGTGTCGCCGTCTCCGCTCTCAGTGAAGGCGTAAATTATGTAAGCACGGGTTTCATCATCGATGGGATTGCCGTTGTCGTTCTTGCCCGTGCTGAGCAGCGACGACAATTTCTCCCGACCCTGTGATTGCCGCGAATCGTCAACGGGATATCCCGCGTGGCGCGCCATCGTCATGCCATCCACGACGTAGGCGGTCATAAACGGATCGCTCTTGTCGTCTTTCCACCAACCCCAACCGCCATCGTCATGCTGATACGCATAAAGCCGACCAAGACCTTTTCGGACTTTTTCATCGAGATTGTTCGACGTGCGAATGTTAGCTGTCGGAACGTCCTTCAGCGCCTGGGCCACAACGATGTTCGGAAGAAAACTGGACATCGTTTGCTCAGTGCAGCCGTAAGGATAACTGGTGAGATAATCGAGCGCGCCGAACAGTGCACCAGCGATCGACGGCGACACTTCGATTCGCAGAGCCCGCGCCTGCGTATCCGCACGTCCCGGCACGTCCAGATTAAACTTTTGCTCCGCATCGTTTTGTGTAATCGTCGTCGTCTTGCCGGCTGTCTGTTTCAAACCATGCGGCACGATGTCCATCGTCATCTCGACGGCGTCGGATTCCGTGTCAGTGAGCGCTTTCGCGAGCAACGTCAATTTCCCGATGGTGCTCGCCTGTACGCGCCAGTCAACGCGATGTTCGCCATTCGGCTGAATCGTTACTGTCGAGTCAGCAGGATCGAGCAACTGCGCGCCGTTCAACTCCAGCGAAATCCTGGTGGACTTGTCGTTCTTTAGGAAATTGTGCACGACGCCTGAGATCGTGACGGTGTCGCCTTCAGTCAAAAAGCGCGGCATCTCCAAACGCATGATCACATCTTTGCGCGCGATCGTTTTCTGGACCACTGAACCGACACGAGTGTCCGCGGTCACTCCACGCGCAGTTGCGCGCCAGGTCGTAAGGTTGTCGGGCAGTTTGAAGCTCACCGTAGCTTTGCCGTCTCCGCCGGTTACGACATCAGGTTGCCAAAACGCGGTGTCTTTGAATTCTTTGCGAATAGCCGTTTCGGCGTAGGAAGTCTCGTTCTTGAAGTCAGCAAGCTGATAAGGAGACTTGTTTTTCGCTAAGTCTGCGTTCTTTTGCCCACCGTAACCCGTGAACGTGTAATGAATCGCCAGACTCGTTTGCACTTCGTCGTAACGCCGGCCATAGAACTCACGCTTGATGTTGCCGGCTGATTCGGGTGCAATGCTGTAAATTGCTTCGTCTACAATTCCGAGACTGACTTCCGTGTTCGCAGCTGGTGAACCGTCGTCGTTGCGCGCGACGATCGTATATGACGCGACATCACGAGGCTTAAATTCGCTCTTGTTCGGGACTATATCGAGTTTCAGCATCTTGTCGCGCGCAGGGACACCGATAATCTGGTTCTGGCTGTACATGTCGTTATTCTTGACGAACGACACGTCGAGGTAAACATTGGGCGCGTACTTCTTTTCGATCGGGACGTCGATCACGATGCTGCGACCGGCGGCATCGATTTGCCGCACGCTGAGGACTTCAGACAATTCAGTAGTCACCAGCAAATGCGCTTGGTCCGTCGGCAGCATTGCCAGCACGTGCGCAGTTTCACCAGGCTTGTATGACTTCTTGTCGGGTACAAGCTTGATCGATTTCGCGTCGTAATCCTCATATGAAAAATCTGACCATTGTCCTTTCTTGTCAGGCGCCCAAAAGGAGCCGCCGCGATTCGCGATCTCCCTGCCGTTTTCGTTGACGATTGTTTTGACGTAGATACTGCCGGGCGAGGGAACTGTGAAATCATACGTTGCATTGCCCTCGCTATCCGTGTTCACTTCGGCGGTCGCCAGCTCGCGTTCGTGAGGTATGTACTGGACGACCTCATACTTGTATCCGTTATTCTCTTCCCACCTGCTTTGCCTCTCCCACTTTTGTTCGATGAACTTTAGCGTGACTTTTTCGGAGAGAGGCCTACCCGCGTAATCCGCAGTTTTCACGCGAATCCTGGCGGGGTCGCCCTGGTAATAGAGATTGCGTTCCGGATAGGCGTCAGCGACACTATTGCCGCGCGTGCCGATGAACGAGGCTGCGCCCTGCATTTCTCGGCGTGAGGAGTCCGTGACTTGGGCTTCCAACCGATACGAATAGTCCCATTCTTCTTTCGGATCGGGCGCAGGTACCTCAAAATCGACATATGCATCACCCTTGGCATTGAGCGTGGCGTCGCCTTCTGTGACCAGGTCGTTGCCGTAGTAGCCAGAGTCCTCTTCGTCATCGCCTTCATTGGCTGGACCAGCTGCGTCGTCGAACTCATCCGCATCGTTGTTCCACCACCAGTGGTAATAACGCTGCTTGTAAACGTAATAGTGCACGTCGGCATTTGTGACCGGCGCTCCGAAAAAATAGTTCGCATTAATCCTAAACTGAACCTTCTGGCCCACCGCTACGAATTGTTGTGGCGTCTTAACCGTAACTTTGAACTCGGGTTTCTTGTATTCCTGAACCTCGAAATAGCCACTAGCGCGGACTTCATCGATTGATGCAGTGATGTTGTAGCTGCCGAGCGGCGCTTCATCACCTATGTCTAGCTGGCCGCTGAATGTGCCGCGGTCTGACAGCGGCAGCTCCTTTTCAAAAACCTTTCCATTGTTTGGATCTTCAATCGTGACGTTGACGGTTTTGCTATCGACCAGTTTGTAACCGCTCGAGGTCCATTGCCGCAGAATGCCTTTAAAGAAGACTGATTGCGCAGGTCGGTAAATTGGACGGTCTGTGTAGATGTAGCTGGTCAGGTCGTCACTGGTGAGCACGTCGTCTGCGCCAGCCTCGCCCCCGAAATAAAACGAGTCGACATCAGAGACGACGAAGTTGTCGCGTTCGCGAGCCATGATGAGAAACGGCTTGCTCTGTTGCTCTTCCGGGTTGACGTCTTCTGCCGGCGTCTCGGGTTCTTCGGGAGGCTTCACGTCCGTTTTGAAAATACCGGATTTGTCGGTCCGACCAGTTGCCAGGGTGTTTTGCGCGTTTGTGACTTCGACTGAGACACCTTCGTGTGGCGCTCCTGTCTTGCGGTCCACGATGTAGACCATGACCTGACCGCGACGGTTCGTTTTTTCGATCATCGTGAGATTAGTCACGATTGCGATCGAATAAGCGCGCATGCCCTCACTGACGCCCTCGATCAGGTACACGCCTGGTTCCATCTTGCCCAGCGGAATCATGCGACTGTCATAGTCGTTTTCCAATGCGGGCAGTTTCTCGCGCCAGTCTTTCACCTTCTGATCGGGATTCAGCAAAGGCACGCGCGCGTAGTCAGCCACGTTCAGCGGAGTGCGTTCCGCGGGTGGCTCTTTGCGAAACTTTTGATTGAACGATTCGCGATGGTCCTTCAGCAGGTGAGTACGGACATAATCCTTAACCGCTTCGTAAAAAGAAATCTTCACGCGGTGCGTACGATCAAGGAGAGACGGACTCGCGCCGTAACCCTGGGCGATTTGCTCCTTCTCTTTCTCGCCCATCTGGTGGGGATCGTCGAGTTGCTTAAAGAACTTGTTCGGGTCTATTACTCGATAGACGCGGAAGTCCAGATACTCGATGTTTTGGTAGTTGGCCCACAACCGTGCCGATTCGTTTGGCGAGTAAGAACGATTCGTCGTCAGCGAAAAGTAGGGTTTACTGCCTGAGACGGTTGGGACCTTCTCTGGTTCAGGCGGCGTTGCCGGTGGTGCAGTGCGCGCGCGGATGATGTTGAAGCCCAGGACCGAAGCTACAACCGCGAGGTAGATGATCAGAGTCGCAAGATAGCGGCGGATTTTAATGCCCGACAAGTTAGTAATCCTCCCAACAAGAGAGAAAAATCGTTGCGTCGTACTAATCACTGCAAAATCTTCAAGCGATAAAACCCCAGGAAATTCTTGTTACGCTCGACCGGGCGCCAGCGCGGATTGGGATGATGATCGAGCACTGAAAGCT
>DASUYO010000390.1:0-3689 GCA_036377375.1 Pyrinomonadaceae bacterium | reverse complement strand
TCTCAATCGCGATTCAACCTCTTCTCTTTCGCGCCTGGCACTGAACAAATCGTTTACGGCTGAAGACGTCGCACATCAGGCAAAAGAAGGTGACGATTTTGCGCTGATGATGATCGAGCGAACGGGAAAATACATCGGCACTGGCGTCGCGAGTGTCATTAACCTCCTGAACATCGAGCGCGTCGTGCTTGGCGGCGGCGTTATGGATGCTGGGCCACTTATTCTCAATCCCATCATCAACGAAGTGAAACGCAGAGCATTCCAGCCTTGCTTTGAAGCGACACAGATCGTGGCCGCAAAACTCGGACTCGACGGTGCACCCATCGGCGCCGCACTCCTCGCGCGCGACGCAGCCACAGTTTAAGAAGTAGCCGCAAAAAGCCACAAAATTCTCAAAAATTTTTCTTGTGCTTTTTTGTGCATTTTTATGGCTAGTTTTCTTTTTTTCCCTGCCTTCTGCTAAAGTACCGCCTACACGAAGCAATAAAGTTTTTATGAACGCGAAAAAGTTTGTGGGCTGTTCGTCTGCCAGTGTACCGGTTTGACTAGCTACCCGACAGGTTAAGCTCACGCGCAGATGCCACAGATCTTCCATCACAGCACCAACGCGCTGGCGAAAATCACGATTTATGGCGCTGTATTCATCATTGTCGCGTTGCTTTGGGTCGCTGTTGAGCTAAACCGTTCCTCCTGGAACACCGGCCAGTGGGTCGAGCGACAACAACCTGTTCAATTCAGTCATAAACATCACGTCGGTGATGACGGCATTGACTGTCGCTACTGTCACACGTCAGTGGAAACTTCCGCTTCCGCGGGAATGCCTTCCACCACGACATGCATGAATTGCCACAAACAGATCTGGGCCGATAGTCCTTACCTCGAGCCGGTGCGCGCGAGCTTCCGCACCGGCAAGCCGCTCGAATGGTTTCGCGTTCACGATCTCCCCGACTTTGTATATTTCAATCACAGCATTCACATAAAGAAAGGCGTCGGTTGTTCGACGTGTCACGGGCGCATCGACGAGATGCCGATTCTCTTTCAGACAGCCACGCTACAGATGGAGTGGTGTTTGGAGTGTCATCGCGCGCCCGAGAGATTTGTGCGGCCGGTCGAACAGGTTTTCAACATGGACTGGCGGCCGGAAAACAAAACCAAAGAAGAGTTGGCCGAGGGGTTCGATCTAAAAGCCAAATATCGAATCCAGGGCCGGCACATCCTGGAGAGTTGTTCGACTTGTCATCGTTAGACATTCGTGCAATGAGCGATAGCGAGCGTCACATAAACTTCAAGCTGATGCGCGATCACATTCTTGCTTTGCAGGAAACTGAAACAGCGCGCACCGGCAAGAAGTACTGGCGCAGTCTCGAAGAGTTGGCTGACAGTACGGTGTTTCGTGAGTTTGTCGCGCGTGAGTTTCCACAACAGGCAGAAGAGTGGCACGACCCGCTTGAGCGACGCACGTTTCTCAAGCTGATGGGCGCTTCGCTCGCGCTCGCGGGCTTGAGTGGTTGCGTTTTCCAACCTCCTGAGAAGATCGTTCCGAACGTCAGACAGCCGGAAGAGCAGGTTCCCGGGAAAGCACTTTTCTTTGCGACTGCCGCTCCGTTGTTGGGTGCGGCGGTGCCGATTCTGGTGCGCAGTAACGAGGGACGGCCCACGAAGATCGAGGGCAATCCGGATCATCCAAACAATCGTCCGACTGACTTCCCGCCTGAAGATCCGATACGTGATCCACGCGGCTCGAGCGCGACCGACATCTTCACGCAAGCGTCGATACTTAGTCTTTATGATCCGGACCGTTCACAAACGCTGACGTATCGCGAAGATATTCGTACGTGGACCGCATTCGTCAGTGAAATGCGTTCGATTCTCGACGAGCAGCGTCCAAAGCAGGGTGCGGGCATTCGCTTTTTAAGTGAATCGATCATCTCGCCAACGCTGGCGGCGCAGATAAAGGAGTTACAGACGGCGCTCCCGCAGGCGAAATGGCATCAATGGGAGCCCGGCAATCGTGACAATGTGCGCGCCGGTGCGATGACGGCATTTGGCCAGCCTGTAAATACGACCTATCGCTTTGATCTCGCGCAGCGGATTCTTTCTCTCGATTGCGACTTTCTTTCGCCGACGTTCACCGGTTACCTCCGTTACTCGCGTGAGTTCATCGCACGCCGCCGCATCACGGAGACTAATCGCGAGATGAATCGTCTCTATGTGGTTGAGACGACACCGTCGAACACGGGTGCACTGGCTGACCATACGTGGACAGTTAAACCGAGTGAGCTCGAAGCGATTGCGAGATCCATCGCGGCAGGAACCATCGCGCAATCGTCTGCGGGCAACGCCACTGTAAATCTTCCCTGGATTGCGCCGCTGGTTCAGGACCTGCAACAACACAAGGGATCCAGCATTGTGTTGGCGGGTAACGAACAGCCGCCACTCATCCACGCGCTCGCACACGCGATGAACAACGGGCTCGGCAACGTCGGTAAGACAGTTTTCTACACTGATCCGCTCGAAGCCAACCCCGTCGGTCACCGCGAGTCGCTACAGGAGTTGATCAGCGACATCGATGCGCGACGTGTTGATCTGCTGGTGATCATCGGTGGCAATCCTGTTCACAACACGCCAATCGATCTGAAGCTTAATTTCGAGCGACTCGAAAAAGTCACTAGACGCCGCGTTCACCTCAGCGAGTATAAAGACGAAACTTCTGAAGTCTGTCACTGGCATGTGCCTGCCGCGCATTACCTCGAGTCGTGGGGTGATACGCGCTCGTACGACGGGACAGTTACGATCATGCAGCCGCTGATCGAGCCGCTGTATGAAGGTAAGACTGTATACGAGATGCTGGCCGTCTTTTCAGACCAGTACGATCGCAAGCCGTACGAGATCGTGAAGAGCTATTGGCAATCGCAACGAGGGAATCAGGGGCAGGCGCAGACAGCAGGAGCAGGAGCGGCTCAACAAATACCTGCTCCTGCCGCTGCTTCTCCTGCACCTTCACCGTCACCTTCGCAGGACTTCGAAACATGGTGGCGACAGTCGATTCATGACGGCTTCATCGCAGACTCAGCATTCCCGGCAAAAACAGTCTCGTTGAATGCGGGCTGGTCCAATGGGCCACCCCTGTCCATCCGACAGGCCGCAGTCGGTGGTTTCGAGTTGATCTTTCGCACCGATCCATCACTTTACGATGGCCGCTTCGCAAATAATGGCTGGCTACAGGAGCTTCCGAAGCCGCTGACGAAAATGACCTGGGATAACGTCGCGATCGTTAGTCCAAATTCTGCTCGACAACTCGGCGGCGAAACATACAACCGCGGCGCCGTGAAGGGTCGCGAGCACTATGTGTCGGTAGTTGAGATAACCACTCCGCAAAAACAGAAAATTCAGGCGCCGCTCTGGATCATGCCTGGCCAGCCGGATGGCGTGGTGACAGTTCATCTCGGCTACGGTCGCCGCCTAGCCGGACGCGTCGGCGGAACATTGGGCCAGTTTGTCGGCTTTGACGCTTACAAGCTTCGTACGTCATTTGCACCGTGGTTCGATACGGGTGTGCAAGTGCAGACAACCCCGATGGAGTATCAACTGGCAACAACGCAGCTCCACTTCAATCTCGAAGATCCAAGGTTCAGCACTGAAGAGCGCGATGTCGTTCGCTCAGAAACGCTCGAACAGTTTCTGCGCGG
>DASUYO010000389.1:0-5737 GCA_036377375.1 Pyrinomonadaceae bacterium | reverse complement strand
ATCGCTCTCCAGCGCCAGGTCACGATGGGCAATTAAGGCCGCAAAAGAGCACAAATACAGAGGGAGTAATTTAGTTCAGAGTTCAAGCTTTAGCTTGTCTGTCGAAAGCAGCAGCCTAAAGGCTGAACTCTGAACTAAATTACTCCCTCTATGTTCGTGACTTTGGGAGGTTTGTGGCACGGCGTGTGCTCAGTAGATTCGCGGCACGACACGGAAGACGAGACGTTGACCATGTCCCCCGCCGCCAACATTCCCTGAGCGCCGCCTGCCGCTGCGCCAGCTAACCTTCCGAGCGTTCCTTCAGTGCTTCCCCCCAAAACGTGGACCTGGTCAGAAATGACCGGGTCTTCCCGCTTTTAAAAGCCGCAGATAAACGCAGATCGGCGTGCATCCGCGTTCATCTGCGGCTAAGCCTTCCTGCCGGAATTTGTCACTTTGACAGTGACGCTTTCTGTCTTTTTGCATCAGAATTTGGCTATTTGACGTATCGGGTTTAGGATTACGCGTTCGTACTGAAAAATTTTTTTGCGACGGATGACACGGACTGATTTTCGGAATTCTGGATGGCACGCGGTGCACGCGGCGGTCACCAGCGCAGTTCTCCTCATATTCTCGTTTCCTAATTTTAAGTCTTTCTTCCTGGCGTGGATCGCATTAGTTCCAATGCTGGTGATGATTGCGCGACGTCCTTCGCCTCTGCGGGCTTTTGTTCTCGGATGCGCCGTCGGGACAGCCTCCTTTTACGGCACGTGCTATTGGCTGACCTATTCGATGATTCATTACGGTGGGTTACCGACGCTCGTGGCCTACCTCCTATTAATTCCCGGAGCTTTGATCCTGGGAATCTTTCCCGGATGCTTCGCCTGGCTATTAGCGGTGGCCATCAGACGCTGGGGGAATAAGGCACTATTGCTGGCCCCGGTTTTCTGGACCGCTCTCGAATGGCTTCGTCTGATTGTCACCGGGCAGCTTTGGAATGCCATCGGCTACTCACAGGCTTATCACCCAATATTGATCCAGGCTGCGAACTGGGGCGGAATCTATGCGGTCAGCTTTTTTATCCTCGCCATCAATGCCGCGATTGCTTTGGTACTCATTGAGCGTACGTCGAAAACAATCCTGATAGCGATCGCAGTCCTGTTAGTAGTTGCTTCGCTTATGGGGATCTCACAATTCACGAGAACTCTCCGCCGCTCCTACACAATGCCCGCTGTAAACGTCGTGGCGGTGCAACCGAACGTTCCGATGAAACTGGACAAGAGTGTTGACGAGATGAACGACCTGCTCGAACGGCACTGGTCTATGAGCAGGAATGCGCTCCAGAATCTTCCGCACGACAACTTGCCCCGACTCGTGATCTGGCCCGAATCGCCAATGAACTTCACTTACGCTTCAGACAAAGCGTTTCAAGCGCAGTTGGCCGCCTTCGCTAAGGAGAATCACACGTCACTGCTCTTCAACTCGCTCGAACCAGCCGGCGCGAACGGCTTTTACAATTCAGCGCTGTTAATAAATGAAGACGGCCGCCTGATCTCGCAATATGATAAGATTCGGCTAATGCCGTTTGGCGAATATGTGCCGCTCCCACAATGGTTACCGGGAGCTTCTTTGATAAGAGGGATGGTCGGCGACTTCACTCCGGGCGACAAGTTCACCTTGATACCGTTCGGAGAGTATCGGGCGGGCGTGTTTATCTGCATCGAGTCAGCCTATCCGTGGATCGCTCGCTCGCTGACGAATGAGGGGGCCGACGTTCTGATCAATATCTCGAACGACGGATACCTTGGACCAACAGCCGTCATGCGACAGCATCTCGCTAACGTGATCTTTCGCGCTGTTGAGAACGGCCGCACAATGGTGCGAGTTACAAACACTGGTTTGACGGCGTACATCGACTCCGAGGGAAACGTTAAGGAACAAACGGTTCCATTTCAGGCGGACGTTCGAGTTTGGCAAGTCTCGCCATCATTGGTGGGAAGCACCTTCTACTCGCGGCATGGAGACATTTTTGTACAGCTTTGCGCGTTGATTACATTGATTGTTTTGATCGTTACAATCCGATCCGCATTTTCCGTGAAATCAGTGGCTAATTAATATGAGTGACATTTTATCGATCCAGGAATTGAGAACCATCTTTGACAACCTTCGTGCGCGGGTAGACCAGCTCGGGAGGTTTCTTTGATGTTCCTGCAAGCCGCGAAGAGTTGAACCGGATCGAAGCACGGGCCTCCGCGCCTGATTTCTGGAACGATCAGGTAGCGGCGCAGAAGCTGCTCCAGGATCGCAGTCGCCTCGAAAAGAAGATTGAGCGCCAGGAACATTTTGAATCGGAGATCGCCGACGCTGAAGTGCTCTTTGAGTTTGCTGAAGAAGACGAAACCTCGATCAAAGAGCTGCAATCACTGCTCGAGCGGCTCGACCATGAGTTGAGTCAGGCCGAAACTGAAATGCTGCTTGCCGGCGACAACGATCGCCGCAACGCGATTTGCACGATTCATCCTGGCGCCGGCGGCACCGAATCCCAGGACTGGGCCGAGATGCTGCTGCGCATGTATCTCAAGTGGGCCGAGCAGCGTGGCTTCAAAGCGGAAGTGCTCGAGTATCAACCAGGCGAGGAAGCTGGACTGAAGAGCGTCACGTTTAGAGTTGAAGGCGAATACGCCTACGGGCTTTTGGCTGCCGAAGCGGGTGTACACAGATTAGTACGGATTTCACCGTTCGATCAGGCGGCGAGGCGACATACTTCATTTGCGTCTCTATTTGTTTATCCAGAGATTGACGAGGACATCGAAGTAGAGATTAATGATAAAGATCTGCGCATCGACACTTATCGCGCGACCGGCGCGGGCGGACAACATATCAACACTACGGACTCAGCAGTTCGCATTACTCATATACCTACCGGGATAGTCGTATCCTGTCAGAACCAACGTTCACAACATCAAAATCGAGCAGTTGCCATGCAGGTGCTGCGCTCACGTCTTTATGAACTCGAGTTGGAACGGCGTCGCGCCGAAACTGCCGAACTCGAAGCCAACAAGGCCGACATTTCATTCGGGTCCCAGATTAGAAGCTACGTGCTGGCACCCTATCAGTTGGTAAAAGACACTCGCACTAAGCTGGAACGAGGTAACGTCGACGCAGTGCTCGGCGGCGACATCGACGATTTCATCAAGGCCTACTTGCTCGCTCGCAAGGCTGCATAGGTCTTCCTGGTTTGCGTTGGAGTTTTCATGGCAACAACTACACAGATCCAAGAAAAGCCGCGCGTGATCATTCCGCGCGCTAGTCGTGGCAACGAGATCCTCGCGATTCTGTTTATCGCACTCGGATTGCTCCTGGCGCTTTGCCTCATCTCGGCAACCTTCTATCCGAACGATCCATCGTGGAACTCTGCGGGCCAAAGTGAGATACACAATTGGGCCGGCGCGATCGGCGCGAATGTGGCCGCGTCTGCTTTTCAGTTTATCGGCCTCGCAGCTTTTCTGTTGCCGCTGCTCCTGTTCGCGGCCGCGTGGCGACGCTTTCGCCGAAGCAACATTCACAGGCCATGGATGCGTATCGTCGGGCTCGTAATCCTCGTTGTTGCCGCGGCCGCTTTGCTGTCGATCTCGCATCTGCATCCGCTGTTTGATTCAAGCGTGCATGCGGGCGGCCTGTTGGGCGCAGTGGTGGCGCAAGGACTTGCAAGCGGATTAAGCAGCGTCGGTGCGACGGTGCTTCTCGTCGCGATTGCAGCAACCGGATTGCTGCTCGCTACTAACTTCTCTTTTATTCGACTCTACGAAATCATCGCGAAGGCGATTGGCTCGCGATTCGCGTTTGTCGGCAAGCTGCCGGAGCGTTTCAGAGCGTGGCAGCAGCTCCGTGCCGAGCGCGCTAAGTTGAAGAAAGAAACAAAAGCCGCAATCAAAGCGGAGCGTGAAGCTGCGAAAAGCGCGCTGAAGCAGACATTGAACCTGACGCCGGCTCAGCGCGTGGCCGATTTCATGAAGGAGCCGACTGCGCTCGCTTCCCAACCGCAGCCAGTGATTCGTTCTGAAGCAACGCGCGGAAACGTTGAGCCGCAGGCAACGGCAGTTGCGGCAAGTGCGAGCGCCGCGGGCGCAGGCGTTGGTGTTGCTACACCGCCGGCAACAGTTGTCACTGGTGCATCAGGAAGGCGGTCAATCTTTCCTGCGCCTGATGTCGCCGATGAGCCTGACGCTGAAGACATGGTCAAAGGCGCTTCAGTGTTGCGAACGAAAGCCGAGGCTCCTGCTACTGCCAAGCTTCCGTTCGACTCCCGTCGCGTTAATTACAGCGACTACGGCTTGCCACCGCTCCAGTTCCTGAATGAAGCGCCGCCACATAGCGAGCAGGCGGATGCGGAGCTGCTCAGTCTGGCTACGCGACTGGCTGAGAAGTGCAAAGAGTTCAACGTCACTGGGCAGATCAAACACATCTGTCCTGGTCCAGTTGTTACCACTTATGAATTTAAGCCTGATCCGGGTGTGAAATATTCGCGCGTCGTGTCGCTGGTTGACGACCTGTGCCTTGCGTTGAAAGCCGAATCAGTTCGGATTGATCGTATGCCGGGCAAGCCGCACGTCGGCATCGAAGTGCCTAATCCTCGTCGCGAAACGATTTTTCTGCGGGAAGTGATCGAGTCGCGAGCGTTTCAGGAATCAGGCTCAAAACTGACCATCGCGCTCGGCAAAACGATCGATGGACTCAACTACGTTGCTGATCTCGCGAAGATGCCGCACCTGCTGATCGCCGGCACTACGGGATCGGGCAAGTCGGTCGGCGTGAATGCGTTGATCGTCTCGATTCTCTATCGCGCACGTCCGGATGAAGTGAAGTTCATTCTCATCGATCCGAAGCGCCTCGAGCTCGGACTCTACGAAGACATTCCACACCTCGCGACGCCGATCATTGTCGATCCAAAGCTCGCGTCGCGTTCGCTGAAGTGGGCGGTCGCGGAAATGGAACGGCGCTATCGCGATCTCGCCGGTTGGGGTGTGCGCAATATCGACGGCTACAACACTGAGATCATGCGTCGCAACCTGATCAAGGAATACGACGACCAGGGCGAGCCCTGGAAACCGCTGCCTTACATCGTGATCATCATCGACGAGCTCGCCGATTTGATGATGACTTCGGGTCGAGAGGTCGAGGAGTCGATCACGCGGCTCGCGCAAATGGCGCGCGCAGTCGGTATTCACCTTGTGCTGGCGACGCAGAGACCTTCGGTGGACGTTATCACGGGTCTCATCAAAGCAAACTTCCCTTCTCGTATTTCTTTCCGCGTCTCGTCGAAGGTCGACTCACGCACGATCATCGATACGAATGGCGCCGAGCAACTTCTCGGACGTGGTGACATGCTGTTCCTGCCGCCAGGCACTTCGCGATTGATTCGTGTTCATGGTGCTTTCATTGAGGAGAAGGAAATAAGTCGCATCGTGGCCCATATCAAAGCGCAGGGCCCGCCCGCATACGATGAGAGCATCACGCAATCCGACGAGGAAGCGCTCGGGCTCGAGACTTCAGAAGGCGAGCACGATGAGCTCTTCGAAGAAGCGTTGCGGATTTGTGTTGAGATGAAGCGTGCCTCGACGTCAGTGCTACAGCGTCGCTTGCGAATCGGGTACGGTCGCGCCGCCGCCATACTCGACATTATGGAGCGCGAAGGATTGATCGGACAGGCAGACGGCTCGCGTCCTCGACCGGTGCTTGGCCGCGCGTACGAGATGGT
>DASUYO010000388.1:0-3015 GCA_036377375.1 Pyrinomonadaceae bacterium | reverse complement strand
TCCCTCACCCGACGTGAAGGTTGTCTTCGCCAGTAAGGCCGCGGCATCAGAAAAGCGCCCGGCATCAATGTAGGCACCAGCCAACGATTGCACGGCGCCGGATTGTGCGAGTACCGTCGACGGCGCACCTTCCAACAATTTAATGCGACGCTCGGTCGCACTCATCTCAGCAAGTAATTTGTCGAACTCTACGTAAAGACGAAAGTCATTCGGAGAAACGTTGATTGCTCGTTGGTACTGAGCTGCCGCTTCCTCTCTGTTGCGCGAGACGATCCACAACGCTCGGGCATAATTTCGTTGCGCAATGGTGTTCGCGGGATCGAGCTTTACCGCGTCACGCCAGGCAGCAAGTGCTTCCTGGTCGCGATTTTTGGAAGCGAGCACATTGCCGAGATAGTAAGCAGCGCGTCCATCATTTGCGTTGGCAGCAATCGCCGCTCGCAGCACATCGATCTCTTCCACACGATGAGGAAAAACAAAAGCAGGGTCGGCCTTCATGCCCAACGCAAATTGAGCTCGCGCGCGTTCGCGGTTTCCACTCTTTTCATACAAGTAGCCGAGCGTGTAGTAGAGCATTGGGTGAATGCGCGTCTTGTCGACTGCCAGGATTCCTGATGGCCCACGTTTAATCGCATCCTCCAGGACTTGAATTGCCTCCTGGTGCAGACCGATAGCGACATAGTCAAAGGCAAGTTCCAGTACGGCATCGGGTTCACGAGACAACAGATGCCGCAGTTGCTCGGCGGCTGTTTTTTCTTTTTCGGCGTTACCAGCAGCCTTGTTGATCAAGAACTGCTCACGAACGGCGAAATAATCGATCGGCAATTCGGTCACAACCTGATCGATGCGCGTCAGCGCCCCTTGAAGATTGCCATCCAGCCGTTCCGCGACTGCCAACACTGTACGCGCCTTCAAATCGCGCTGATCGAGCATGACTGCCTGTTGGAGATGCTCGATCGCTTGTTTTATATCGCCTTTGGCTAATGCGATCTCTCCCAGAACGTAACGGGCCAGTGACTCGCGATAACCCGAGCGCACCAGCCACAGCAGATGATCTTCTGCTGCGGAAGTCTGGCCTAGCGCTCGTTGCACGAGTGCGAGGTAGTAGTGAGCGTCACCCGCATCTTTGTTGCGTATCAGTGCGGCTTCGAGATGTTTCGCAGCCGTTTCATATTCACCGCTTCTATAAAACGACAGGCCAAGAGCAATGTGCGCCGGCGCGAAACCGGGATCGCGCTTCAAAGCTTCGAGGTAAGCCTCGCGCGCTTCACGTTCTTTACTCTTCTTATCGAACGCAAGTCCTTCGACGTAGCTTTGTTCGGCGCTGGTGGGATTCTTTGGATCGGGTATTGGCCGTGTCGCAGGTTTGAAATCGGGATTGTTGTCGACGGGCGAATCGGTTCGGTACCGCAACAGCACGCGCCCATCATTGCTCTTGAGAGTCAACTCGAGAGGCTGCCGCGGATCAGGGACTTCAATCGTGGCTGTAAAAAGCTTTGCCGGATTCAAATCCACGCGCGTTGCGTGAATCTGTCTGCCGCCATTCGCTAACGTAAACTCAACTTGACTGAACTTTTGATTAGCGGCGACCGAAACGTTCGCGCGATTTCCCTGTAAGCTGATCCTCAACGCAGCGTCACGAGTCGCTTCATTCCACGCGCCTCCCATCTGGTTGACGCCGTACCAGTATTCGAAGAAATGTTCGATGCGATGCGGCGCAATGAACTGGTGCTCCATCTGAGTTTCGAAGCGTCCTCCTTGAAACTCGACGTACTGTCCACCACCGTCAGTCAGCTTATCGACCCAGATATCGCCGTTATCATCCGTGCCCCACGTCCATGTCTTCTTGCCGGGTAATTCTCGATGGTCCGCGACGTGGACCACGCCCCAATCAGACTTCTCGTAATAGACGCCGAAATAGTCGCGCTTGGAATCGCGTGCAAACAGCGAAAGAAAGTTTGGCACTTCACTAAAGCGACTAATATCGACACCTTTTTCGGTCGGAAATTTGAAGACCGGCCAGAAGGCATGCGGGTACGCTTCACGCATTGGATAGTTGAAACGTAAATCAGGCGCGGCAGGAGCACCTGCGGTGGACCAGTACCAGTAACGTCCCGGTACTACGCGCCGATTATTCAATGTAACTTCTGATTCGAGAGCTCGTGTCCCGGGCCGTAAACGCAGGATCACTTGCCACTGCATTCCCTGAACACGCTCGGTGTCGCCAACAGCGACCGCAGCACTGCTGTCAGGCTCGGTGCGAATCACATAATCAATCGGAGCGACGGTGGTAAGCGTATGACCGTCGGGAAAGTTCCACTCGATGCCACCCGAAACCCAGGCGCCGCGTAGTGCCACCATGGCGTACTTCATCACAGGATTCGAGTAAATGATGTTGCGGTTAAGTGTCTTGTCGAAGATTTGATAGACGTGTCCGCCGAGCTCGGGAAGTACGGTGACTTTCAGGTATTCATTTTCGAGATATACGGCCTTCCATGTTTTGTTTGTCTTTTCGGTGCCGAGCGAATCAAGAAACGGGTATGGGTAAACGGGTCGCCATTTACGTCGCTGCCAATCGAGCAGAGCGGGGTAGGGGTTAGGTGGATTCAGTTCGTAAGTTGGGATGACGAGAGGCGCCTCCCAAACGCGCGGCTTATCGTTAGCAGACTGCGCAGCCGCCTGGCTTACGATTGCTAAAGCCGCGACAACCGCTGACAAATAAATCAATAGACGTTTCATAGAAACTCCTACCCAAACTTCTCGATCGCGGTCGTGTGGCGCTCAACTTTCTCGCGCGCCACCTTGAATCCCGTCCCAGGACCACGCGGAACTTCAATCAATCCGTTCGCATCAATCCTAATCAATGGCTCAATCACGTCATCAACATACCAACGCGACGACGCTTCAATGTCAGTTGGAAATGAAAAACTGCTATGCATCGCGAGGTGCAACCCCTGTGCGGAAGCGATTCCGAGCTCGGGCATTGTCCCAACCCAACATTGAAGACCAGCAGCG
>DASUYO010000387.1:0-9022 GCA_036377375.1 Pyrinomonadaceae bacterium | reverse complement strand
CTGATGTTTATTGGACCATTCTCGGTGTTTGTCGGCGCCATGTTGGGAGTGCGCCGCGTGCTTCTCTTTGCGGGAACAGTTTTCATACTCTGTTCGATCTTGTTGCCTTTCTCTCCGAGCTTGCGCGTGATGCTCTGTTTGCAGGTGATCAGTGGCCTCTCGTCTGGAACCTTCTATCCACTCACTCTTACCTATGCACTCCGTGCGCTGCCCATGCGCTACGTGATCTACGGCATCGGTGTCTATGCCATGGATATCATCGGCGCGACCAGTGTCGGTACGCCGCTGGTGGCCTGGTACACGGAGCATCTGTCGTGGCATTGGATCTTCTGGCAAAGCGCGTTGTTAACACCGCTGATGATGCTCTGCATTTACCTTGCAATTCCGCATCCTCCTAAACCTCCGGGACCGAGGCCGGCGTTGAGCTGGCGAGGTTTCCTTTATGGCAGCTTGGGACTATCTCTGATCTATGGTGCGCTGGATCAAGGTGAACGTTTGGATTGGCTGAATTCAGGCGTAATTGTGGGACTGCTGGCGACGGCAGCTTTTCTACTCGCCGTAACGATAATTCGCCGGTGGCTGTCACCGAACCCAATGGTGAATCCAATCTTCATTGTTAATCGGAACACGATGCTCCTGGCGGCAACGCTCTTCTCGTTTCGCTTTGTAATGCTGGCGATCGCTTTTCTGCTCCCGGCAGTACTCGGCGTTATGCAACATTATCGGCCCCTTGAGACCGGCCGCGTGTTGCTGTGGCTGATCCTGCCGCTCGTTATCGCGGGCATGGTCGCCGCGCGATTGATGCGCCGGTTTGATAACCGGTTAGTTTTCGCTACGGGTTTCGCAATCGTCGCTATTGCTTGCTTGCTTAATGCGCAGTTAACCAGCGCCTGGGCCGCTGACAATTTCTTCGTTTCACAGATCGTGATCGGATGTGGGCTCGGTCTGGCTTTTGTCGCGCTGGTCGGCTCGATCGTACAAAACTCATTTGCCACAAATGCCCTGGCGAATCCGGTTAACATCTTGACCTACTCGTCATTCATTCACTGCGTTCGTTTGTTTGGCGGCGAGCTCGGTACCGCATTCATGCAGCGGCTAGTGTCAGTGCGTGAACAATTTCATTCAAACATGATTGGCTTGCACGTGGACGGTGGAAACTGGCTCACCACGGAACGGTTGGCAGGAATCGCGCATGGACTATTTCCAAACTCGGCGGGCAGCGAAGAAGCACAAGCGCAGGCAGCCCTTATCGTGGGTGGACAAGTCAAGACACAAGCCTACGCACTCGCGTACAGCGACGCTTACCTGGCAATCGCTCTGGTTGCTGCTCTAGCCATCATCCTGATCGCATGCATGAAACCGATGAAGATCATTTTCGATTCAGATCCGCCGACAGCGGCAAAGTGATGGAAACGTTATGAAGACTAAACAGATACCGATGCCTCAGTGCCGGGAGTAGTATTTGGCCTTATTCTTTTGATCATGCTTGTGCTGCTTGAGATTGATATACGGGCTCTTGGAATCCACTAAGAAAAGTCGTTCGGCCGGGTCTTTTCTCGATCGGCTCAACCCCGGCACCGTCTGCACCCAAGGGGCAACAAGTTGACAGAGCGCGTACCCTTGGACAGTTGATCGCAAAGCAGGCGCCGCTTGGCGTGCAAGGGACGCTCGCGAACGCGCGCATGGCGGAGACCAAGGGGATGGGCGCCGCGAAAGAACACCTCGCCGCGCTCTTGCCGCAGATTCTCGCGAGCAAAGATGCCATCGAAGGAATGATGAGCTTCACCGAGCGCCGAGAGGCTGCTTTCAAGGGAAAGTAAACTGTCAGCGATGAGAACGGCTTTCTTTCTTCCGATCGAAGGAGTGGTAATGACAAAAACAATCACTAGAGATGAACTGAAACAGAAGATCGATCGCAAAGATGACTTTGTCCTTGTAGAGACTTTACCGCCGACTGCTTATCACCATGCGCATTTGCCGGGTGCGATCAATCTGCCGCCGGATCGGGTCACCTCTGACGCAATGAAAGTGATCCCAAACAAGGGTGCCGATATCGTGGTTTATTGCGCATCGCCTACTTGACATGCTTCCGAGAACGCCGCCCGTGAGTTGGCGGCGCTGGGTTATGCAAATGTGCGTGACTATGCTGAAGGGAAGTCTGATTGGATCGACGCTGGATTGCCAACTGAGAGTGAGCACCGACATTAATCTTCAAACCCTGCGAGATCGATAAGATTGAAGTCCCGCGAAAACCAACTTGAAAATAGTGCCGTATAACCCGATTGACCTGCTGCCTTCGAGGGGGAAGCTAATCGAATTCGAATTGCGCTTGGACCAATGGCGATTTTTAGTTGAGCACAATGGATCGACCTGTGGTCCCTGGGGGTCGCGAACTATTCGAAGATGAGTGCGAAATGCCGAATATGACGACCGTGGATGCTTGATTCTTATCGACCAATCCGGCAGATATACTTCTCTGCCCTCTAAAAACCTCAAAAAACCACTCGTTTCAAAATTATGTGACTGGTACATCCATTGCGCTCGATCACTTTCAAAAGAAGTTGTAGTTCGGTAGGAGACGAGGGTGCTACCATTCACAATATCAGCATGCTGTCTATTGGCTTTAACGACAGTAGTCGCGACACAAAGCGCGCATGCTCAGGAGAGTTCAGTTACTACCTCAGATAATCAGAAGAGCGTCGCACGTCAATCATCAGGCGACAAAGCTGAGACCGAACCAGCCACTGATGCCCAACTACTCCCTCAGCCATTCAAGTCTGGACGTTGGTTCTCAAGAGTCGGATATCTCGTTGCGGCTTACCACTCGAGCACTACCATCGCTACCAACGGACAACTACTTTCAGGCGGTTCTGCAGAGGCAAGCAACAACATGTCTCTGACATTCGATCTAGGCTATGAGGTCACGAAAAACATTTCGGTGTCAGTAATGTCAGGTATTCCAGTCAAGCCGCACGTTACTGGCGAAGGCGCGGCGTCTAGTCTCGGCATATTGGGCAAGGTTCGTTATGGACCAGCTATTTTTTCCGGCTACTACCGCTTTCCAAAGTTAGGCCGCTTCCGACCTTACGTCGGCGGCGGAGCAGCGTATGCCATCATCTTCAAGAACTTCGATGGCAGCGTACAGCAGCTCAAGGTTCACAACAATTGGGGATCAGTTCTGCAAGGCGGTGCAGAGTATGAAGTGAAGTCGAAATACACGCTCTTCATTGACTGTAAGGAGGTGTGGTTAGCTGTTAAGGCAAATGGTGTGTTAAGCGACGGGACAGATGTAAAGGCTCGCGTCAAACTAAATCCTTCAATAGTTACCGTGGGGATCAAGTTTTATCTTCCATTTGGTCGCTCTCACTAAGATTCGGGCGTGAGGACGGATAGCAAGGATGAGTGCAGGAGAAGGTTGCCAATTTGAAGGAGGAATCCTATGAAGCCACTTATTTTGGTTCTTATAGCACTTGCAACAGCCGTCGGTGCTTTCGCCTTCACCTCGCGTACAAATCGACTCACCATGGCTCAAGAAGCCGCTCCGATTTATGGAATCACAATCCCTCCAGGATACCGCGCTTGGACAATGATCTCCGCGGCCCTGGTGGGCGCACCGATCAATGACTTGCGCGTCAAATTGGGAAATGACGTCGCTATCAAGGCTTCGTCTTCACCAATTACTCCCCGTAATGCGAAGACTCGCAGCACAGACACTGATGGATCTATTGGATAAACCGGATGTAGTTCACCAGCAGCAAAAGGAAATCGTGTTATGAAACAGCTGATCGGAAACTTTCTGCTACGCCGTCTTCAGGAAGCTGGTATTAATCACTTATTTGGTGTACCCGGCGATTACAATCTTGGATTCATGCAACAGCTCGAAGACCGCGGTGAACCGGCCTGGGTTGGGAATTGCAACGAGCTCAATGCCGCTTACGCGACGGATGCGTATGCGCGAATCACTGGGCTAGGCGCGATGATTGTGACACACGGTGTCGGAACTCTTAGCGCGGTCAACGGCATCGCCGGCGCCTATAGCGAACATGTCCCTGTGATCCTGATTTCTGGCTCTCTCCCACTACGAGCCATTGGACGTGGAGACCTAATGCACCACACACTCGTAGATCGAGAAAAAGGTGACCTGTGTCGCATATTCGCGGAGATAACGGAAGCCCAGGCGCGAATCACTCCGGAGAATGCCGCTGCTGAGATCGATCGGATCATTCTGACGGCGTGGCGTCGGAAACGCCCCGTTTATCTTGAATTGCCTTCCGACATTCCTTATCTCGAAATCGAGGTACCTGACGGTCCCCTCAAACTCGACATGGCATCAAGCGACGCGGAGAGCCTGAAAGCCTGCACTGCAATCGTCGTGGAGAGATTGAAGGCCGCGAAGTCGCCTGCGTTTCTGCTTGATATTGATGTGATGCGCTACGGCGTTTCAAAGCAGATCATGGAGCTCGCCGAACGATTTCAAATGCAGGTTGCGACACTGAACTGTGCCAAAGGCGTGGTCCCTGAGAGTTCCCCACAACTTATTGGGACATACGCGGGTATTGCAAGCCCTCCCGCAACCCGCGAGGCGATTGAAGGAAGCGACTGTCTGCTGACCGTCGGCTACCGGCGCGTCGAAACGACGACTGGTTTTTTTACCGACAAACTGCCTGTGTCTGCCATCCACCTGAATTCTGACAGTGTCGATACCGCAGCTAAGAATTACCAGGGCGTCTATCTTGCCGAGCTCTTGCAGTCCATTGCTGATTCGTCTTCAAGCATCGTTACAGAGAAACAACCGACTCTTCCGACGAAACAGGTGTCCCTCGCTCCCTCGGACGAGCCTCTCACCCAAGACGCATATTGGAAGGCGATACAGAATTTCTTACGTCCCGGAGATGTGATCGTTGTAGAAGACGGAGCATCGAGCAACGGTATGGGACGCCTCATGCTGCCCGACGCCTGCACCTATATCACCGGGGCTTATGTCTGGTGTTCGATCGGCTATGCGACACCCGCACTGCTCGGAGCCATTCTCGCTACCCCCGGCCGGCGTCACATCCTGCTTACCGGAGAAGGTTCACTCCAGATGACCGTGCAAGAGCTCTCGACCGTTTTGCGGCATGACCTTAAGCCCTTCGTCTTCGTGATTAACAACGCGGGATACACAGTCGAGAGAGCCGTTCTGGGTAAGGACGCCAAGTACAACGACGTCGCTAACTGGCGGTATTCGGAATTGCCAAATGTCTTCAGTCGAGACAAGAAGGCGGAGACCTACGTCGTTACTACCAGCAACGAGCTGCAGAAGGTGCTGGATAGTCCGCACTCGGGCATGGTCTTCGTGGAGTCCGTCATGGACAAGTACGATGCGCCACTCGATTTGATAGTCGGTGGGCACGCGCTCGCCGATTCCGACTACGGAGTACCGGGGCCACAATCAGCAGCGAATGCTCAAATCCCAGTTCCTCCAAGACACAGTGAGCAAGCGGCCTGAGGAGACCTTGATATGCCGACCCTTACGGCACCGCACAACAAGTGCGCTCCAATGAGATGACAGTTCTAACCATGAACAGCGGCGATTCCCCATCATTAGCGGCGACAAGCAAAGTATCCGCAACGGAAAGCAATACCACTGGATCGACCTGGTGGCCGGTAGCAGTTCATTCTGCACGAACGGCTATTGCCGCGATGGCCTCCTTGGCGGTTGCTCGGCTATTCCACTTGCCAGAGGCTTATTGGGCACCAATTACGACTTTGGTGATCACCCAATCCTCACTCGGCACCGCGCTCTCCGTTTCTGGAGAGCGTTTTATGGGGACAGTGATTGGGGCAACTGTCGGAGCGGTTGTGGGTAGCTTCTTCGGTCCTGATGTGATTGTATTCGGCGCCACGGTTCTCGTTCTCGGATTCCTTAGTGCCGCAGCCCACTCCAATCGGAACGCCTATCGATTCGCGGGCGTTACGGCCGCGATTATCCTGCTTGTACCGCGGGCCGGATCTCCGTGGCGAATTACGTTCGATCGATTTGCCGGTGTCTGCATCGGGCTTGGGATGGCTCTGATATTGACAGCCTTCTGGCGGGAGAATGAGGAGGCCTCTAAAACTTGACGAAGTATCGAACGTCACGCCTTGGGGCAGAAGTCAGTTTGGACGGTTTAAGCCCGATGAAGTGAAACAAAGGAGAATTCGCAGTTCAACCAAAAATCCAACTCACAAGGAGGACGCCGTGAAAAAGGGCTATTGGGTGGTTGCGTACCGATCGATCTCGAATGAAGAGGCCGTAAAGGCCTATGGGGCATTAGCAGTACCGGCCGTTCAGTCATTTGGTGGGCGGTTTTTGACGATGTCCTCGAGCCAGGTGCAGGCCCGCGAAGCCGGACTGCAACAGCGAACTGTGATCGTCGAATTCGACAGCTACGATATCGCGCTGGCAGCTCACGAAAGTGAGTCATACCAAAAAGCACTGCGAGCACTGGACTCGGGTGCAGAACGTGATTACCGGATCGTTGAAGGAGCGTAAGGAGAAGTGATTTGCTGGTCGCTGTCACATTCAACAAATGACACTACGGTGAACGCGTAAGGAGAGCACAACATGTTGAACTATGACGAAGAAATCACTGCGCTTGTTGTGGTCGATCCATACAACGATTTTATTTCTGAGGGAGGCAAAATTTGGGGTCGGATCAAAGGCGTTGCCGAAGCAAACAATTGCGTGCCTAACATGTTGCGGTTGCTGCAGACGGCCCGGAAAGCGGGTGTCCGTGTTTTCTACGCATTACATCGTCGCTATCGTCCTGGGGACTATGTGACCTGGAAGTACATTGCGCCGATTCAAAAAGCAACCTGGGAGCACAAAACTTTCGAATACGGTACGTGGGGCGGCGAAATTCGAGAAGAATTCAAGCCGAAACCGGAAGAAATTGTTGCCGCAGAGCATTGGTGTTCCAGTGGCTTTGCGAATACCGATCTGGATCTGATGCTAAAAAAGCATGGCATCCACCAGCTCATCGTCATTGGCCTCATTGCCCATACCTGCATCGAGGCGACTGTTCGCTATGCCGCCGAACTGGGCTACGAAGTGACGGTAGTGTCAGACGCAACTGCGGATTATTCGGATCGCGAGATGCAAGCCGCGCTGCACGTGAACTTGCCTAACTACGCCAGTGCTCTTGTAACCACCGACGAAATTGTCGGTGCGCTTTCGTCTACCTAGCCAATCCTTTGTATATGCCTAAGTGCGCACGTTCTCAACTGGCGTGGCAATCTGCACGAACTCGACGGCAGGGCGTACACCGTAGAGACCGGTTACTCGCTCGAGAAGCTCATCGGATCTTTCTCACGGCTTGCTCATCGAAATTGTCTTCGTAGCGAAAGGTGACGAATACACCGATCATGGCGCACTCCCTTGGCGAGTAGTTGTTCAACATGATAGGGGGCACATCAGTCAGAACAAGCTCAGCCCGGGCACCATCTGGCTCAATGCGCAACCGCTGGCGTGATGCGCTCGATGCGGGCCGTTTGAGGATCACTATTTGGCGTCAATGACGCTGAGGTGGACGTGATCAATCCAAGCGCACTCGCGATGCTTTCGGGATGGGTCTGGGGAATCTCGTGACCGGTATCTTTGATTTCAATCAGCGTCGCTTGAGGGATAGCGAACTTCAGACGATAGGCGTTTTCTCTTGCGGACACGATTGCGTCGTGATCGCCCGTCAGGATCACAACTGGAATATCAATCTCTGCGTAGTGCTTACTGAATTGTTTGAGACTGGCGTTCAAACTCGATTCGTCATCGAGATATGCCTTCAGTTGTTTGCGACCCAGCCATGAAGACGCGACTCGTTTGAAATATTCCTCAGGCACGGCCTGCGGGGAAAATGCTCGACTCAAGCCCGCCCTCAAGATCTGCCTGCCAAGGATCGCTCTTCCGAAAATCAAAGTCATGTCTCCCAACACTGGTGGCTTTACGAGTGCTTGCAACAGTCGACTCTCGCCGGAGTCAGGATAAGCAGCCGGTGCAACCAGAATCATCGCAGACAACTCTTTCGGAAATTGCAAAGCGTACGAGAGTGCCAAAGCGGCTCCCCACGAGTGACCAACTAACACTGGCTCGTGAACGCGGAGCGACAAAAGCACTTGATGTAGCAGCCGAGCCTGATATTCGACATTCGCAGTCGCCGGTCGGTCGCTTTTACCATGACCGGGCCGATCGACGGCAATTACGCGATAGTTCGAAGAGAGCGTTTGGAGAACTCCGAATTCAAAGTCTTCGATGCTTCCTGCGTTTCCATGAATCATTACTACGGCTGGCCCTCTGCCACTCTCGATGTAGTGCACACGCAACTTATCGACAGTGACAAAGTTCTCCTTGATTTGTGCACTCGCAGGGACGCACAACCAGGTTGCGAGAAGCGCAATGATCATCAAGGATTTTATGTTGGTCATGCTTATCGAGGGTTTGGAATTGCTAACTTTATTGTTTGACCCTGGCGAAAGACAGTGATGACAACGTTGTTCGCCGACGTAGTCCTGGTCATCTGTCCATAGAGCTCATCGAAGCTCTCGTCCGGTTTTATATCAACACCATTCAGTGCCAATATGACATCGCCGCCGAGAATGATCTCTTCTCCTTCGACAGTCGCTCGCAGCGTTCCTGATTGCAATCCGCAGCGCGAGGCAATGGAGCCTTCGGCAACTCTCTGAACCAACACGCCGGCCGATTGTGGCAGGTTCAGCGCTCTCGCTAAGTTTCCATCAACACGCCGGCCTTCGATGCCCGTCCAGAACGGTTTCTGATCAAGCAAAAAGCGTCGTGCCGTGTTTGAGGTTGCGGCGAAAGCCAATCCTTCGGAGCCTCCCGATCTGCTCACGATATTGGTGACGATTCCTACTATCTCACCCTTCATATTGAACAAGGGACTGCCAGAATTACCAGTATTGACGGCCGCATCCGTTTGCAGAAGTTCGACCTTGCTTTTATCTTTCAGCGGCCGGCGGCCACTCACATGACCTGCAGTCAAGGTATCGC
>DASUYO010000386.1:0-2161 GCA_036377375.1 Pyrinomonadaceae bacterium | reverse complement strand
CAGGTTTGTGAGTTCATAGCTGAGCGCTACGGTTTCGATGCGATTCTTCGCATGCTCGCGCTCTATCGCGACAAGGCACATACACCAGAAGTGCTACAGCAGGTCTTGAAGCTGAGCGAAAGCGATTTCGATCGTGAGTTCGCCGCTTACATCGAAGCGAAAGTAAGACCATTGCAGCAGGCATTGAACACGCCGAGCAACGAAGCGGCTTCACTCTCAAAAGAAGAAGTACTCAAGAGACTAGCGACGCAGGATACATTTGCGCTACGCATTCGCGCTGCTGAGTTACTGGCCGCCGACGGCGACACACAGGCGGCTGTTACTCACTACGTTCGCGCGCTCGAACTCTTTCCGTATGCCACCGGAGCGGGAAATCCATACGAGTCGCTCGCGAAGCTGCTGGAGCAAAAAGGTGATCAGGCCCAGGCCGCGAAAGTTCTTGACGCGCTGGTGAAGACTGACGAGAACAATCTCGAAGCGCTGAAAACAATCGCGCGTATTCGTCTCGCGCTCGGTGAACGGCAACAGGCACTCGATGCTTTGCAAGCCAGCTTTTTTATCAGTCCGTTCGACTACACGCTGCATACGCAGGCAGGCGAGCTGAGTGCAGAACTAAAAGATTACGGGCGTGCGTTAACGGAGTTTCAGGTCGCGCTGGCGCTCGCGCCGCCAAACCTCGCGGAAGCGAACTACAATGTGGCCACGGCGTATCATGCAATGGGTCGCCAGCCTGAAGCGAAGCGCGCCGTGTTGCGCGCCCTCGAAGCGGCGCCACGTTACGAAAAAGCACAGGAGTTGTTGTTGAGAATCGTGGGACAATGAGACACGGCTTACCCGGATAAAGGAACAACATGGCGGTTGATCAATTAACCATTTCCGACGAGCAACTGCTCGACAAACTCGGTTCAGCACGCGAGCTGCTGCTGCGTGAAATCAGAAAAGCAATCATCGGGCAAGACGAAGTCGTCGAACAGGTGCTGCTCGCACTTTTCGTCGGCGGTCATTCGATCATCACCGGCGTTCCCGGCCTGGCTAAGACACTGCTCGTACGGACCATCGCCAACGTTCTCGACCTCTCGTTCAAGCGTATTCAGTTCACCCCCGACTTGATGCCTGCTGACATCACGGGTACAGAGATCATCGAAGAAGATCGCGTCACCGGCCGTCGCGCGATGCAATTCATCCCTGGTCCAATCTTCGCCAACATCGTCCTGGCTGACGAGATCAACCGTACGCCTCCGAAAACACAGGCAGCGTTGCTCGAAGCGATGCAGGAAGGTCGTGTGACGGTACAGGGCGTCGGTTATGATCTGCCGCGACCGTTTTATGTGCTCGCAACGCAAAACCCGATCGAGATGGAAGGTACGTATCCGTTGCCTGAAGCGCAGCTCGATCGGTTTATGTTCAATGTGAAGATTGGATACTTGCCGGAAGAAGAGGAAGTCGCCGTCGTCAAGCAGACGACTTCGCCACAGGACTACGATTTTCAACGGTTAATGTCGGCTGACGAGATCATCGCATTTCAGCGACTCGTCAGGCAGGTGCCCGCGTCAGACACTGTCGCCCGTTATGCGGTCAGATTGGTGAATGCGAGCCGGCCCGGAACGCCACCCGCGCCGGATTTTGTGAACAAGTGGGTAACGTGGGGCGCATCGCTGCGTGCTTCACAGTTTTTGATTTTTGGCGGCAAAGCGCGCGCGATACTGCGTGGGCGATATAACGTGTCGTGTGAAGATGTTCGCGCGGTCGCGCCGGCAGTGCTGCGGCATCGAGTGCTGTTGAACTTCCAGGCGGAAGCGGAGAGGGTTGATTCAGATGAGGTGATCGCGCGATTGATCCAGGCAGTGCCTGAGCCGAAGAGTGGTCTTTAAATGAAATGACACCATCGACGACATCAACTCGTTTTCTCGATCCCGAGCTGCTCGGACGCATCGGCTCGCTCGAGTTGCTTGCGCGTGCGGTTGTCGAAGGGTTCATGTCAGGTTTGCATCGCTCGCCATTCACCGGTTTTTCGACAGAGTTCACCGAGTATCGTCAATACAATCCCGGTGACGATCTCCGCTATCTCGATTGGCGACTGCTCGGACGTACCGATCGCTATTTCATCAAAAAGTATCGCGCCGACACGAACACGCAGTGTCACCTGCTCATCGACACCAGC
>DASUYO010000385.1:0-7491 GCA_036377375.1 Pyrinomonadaceae bacterium | reverse complement strand
TGCCGCACAATCGCTAGCTTCGCATGCGGCGTGCTGATATTGATGTTGAGCTCGAGACCATCAGCGCCAGTCGCTTCCACGATTGCAGTGCCTCGCAGCAGACGAACTTCCAGATTCGCGAGCGTGTTGTCCGACAACTCGACTTCAGAATTGCCGCCCATACGCAGGTAAGAACCGGGATTGAGGAGGATTTCGACGCGCCCGTCGGAGTCGGTACGCACCCTGTCGCCAGCCTCCAGGTCGTCCGTAATCGACAGTTGCTGCCAGTCAGTTTCCCCTTTGGAGTGAACGCTGGCTTGGCCTGTGATGGCATTGATCCCGCCCGCCTTGGCGGAAATCACGTATTTTTCGCGGTTTTGGGCAAGGTTGACGGCCGAACAGCACAGGATGAAGGCGATTGTAAGGGTGAACAACGCCGGGAGGCTGAAAGCTTTCCTCATCGAAATACCCTCCGATTTTGCGAACAACATTTTGCGCGGCGGTAGTCTCCTGAGCATTATAGTCGGGTCAGGGACATTTACAACCTCTATCCGTGAAACTGCGCTTTAGCTACGGGATTTGGCATAGTAACCGCGTTTCGTGCGGGCGAATACATCGGAGCGGTTCATCAAATGGACCTCGACCGAGCGCCACTTGCCATCAAGAGATCTATTGGTGGGCCGGTAACCAATACTGTAAACCGTGCTGAGATCTCTCACTACCTGCGCGTAAACCGTATCGAGATCACTGAGACGATTCGCTCGATACATGGGCGTGCCGCAAGCGCTCGCAATCTGGCTGAGCTGTTCGCGCGCCTGCGCGTAAGCCTCGCGCGGCACATGATAGCGCTTCACGTTCTCCTCTTCAGTGTCCAAATAGATTGGGAAGACGATAGTTTCCGAATTCCGGATTTTGTCCAGCAGCCGCTCAAACGGAATCCGTGAGCCGGGACCGGGAACGCCCGGAAGCGCATTATCGATTCCATCGGTCATCACAACTATTGCGCTGCGCCGCAGTCCTGAGCCCTGTGGAATCAGATCTCTCAGGACGTAGTCCATCGCGTCCCAAAAGTTTGTACCGCCAATCGCTTCGTCCATCTCGTCGACCATCTTCTTCAACTTTTTGCGGTCCAAACTGAATGTGGAATAGAGCGCGGGTTGATCCGTGAAAGTCACAAGCGCGATGCGATCTACGTCGCGAGCCGCATCGATGAAGCGCTTCGCGGAGTTTCGAATCATCTTCAGGTTTTTGGAATTGGAACCGGAGAGATCGAGAAGCAACACGAGATCGAAGGGTGTATCCGCAGCAGCGAAGAACGAGATCTCCTGCGGGACACCGTCTTCGAGTACGAGGAAATCCTTCGGCTCGAGGATGGGCGGCTGACTGTTGGGGGCAAATCCCAGGACGCTGACTTTCAAATCGACGAGATCGGAGTCAATGCGAATCGTTTCGACCGTGTCTTGAGCGCGCACGATGCTACAAAAAAGCAGCGCCAGCAAAAAACTCTTGACGACCGATCTAGTTTGCATAGTACCCACGTTTTCCGCGCGGCACTGCATTCGGACGAGTAACCGCGATGCGAATCGCTCGCCACTGTCCATCTCGTTTGCTGTTTGAAGGACGATACGCCAGGCTGTACATCGTTCCAAGATCCGCCACCACTTGTTCGTAAGCACCGGCGAGATCAGCCAATCGTTCCACCTCATAAAAGACACCACCGCCAGCGTCCGCCATCTCCTTCATGCGGTCGTGGCCGGCGTCAAACGCCTCGGGCTGAGTATCCAGCGGGCTCATCGCCTCGTATTCTGTGTTCAGCCACAAGGTATATAAGACACCATCGAACTCCTGTATGTTTCGCAGTGTCTCCTGGTAAGTGCGCCGCGAACCCTGTTGTCCACTGACACCGGGAATTGTTCCATCAAGACCGTCGCTCATCAAGACGATAGCGCACCGTCGCGACTTCTTCGATTCCTTCAACACCTCATCCATTGCAAAGTTGGTCGCATCGTAGAGCTTTGTATCGCCACGCCCGGTGTCGATCGTCTCGATTCTCTGACGCAGCAACTCGCGATCGGCAGTAAGAGTGGAAACTACAGTTGCTTCTCCGGCAAAAGTGATCACGCCAATGCGATCTGCGGGACGAGCTGCGTTGACGAAGCGGAGCGCGGCCGCGCGAATCAGCTTCACGACTTCTCTCGTCGAGCCGGAGAGATCGATCAGCAAAATCAGATCGAAAGGTGCCGACGAAGATTCAAAGTGAACTATGCGCTGCTCCTGACCATCCTCGAACAGTTTAAAATCAGATTGGCCCAGGTCCAGCAGTCCACGATTGGTGCTGCGATCGATAACGCTGACGTTGAGTGTTACGAGTTGCGCGTCGACGCGGATGACGTCGCCTTCGCTGATCTCATCGTTGGCCGCTGGGTCGGCGGGTGTTCCCGCGGGACGTTTTGAATTGTTGACGCCGAGGAGCTCCGGCTGTTTGGGATTCGGGTTGCTCGAGATCTCTTCTACAGGCGCTGCGTAAGCCAGCAGGATCTCTCCGGCTTGCGTCTGTATATCGATCTTCCTGTCGCCATTCCCCAGACGTGTTTGAAATACCTGGTTCTCGACGGGTGTGCCTCCGAGCGACGACTTGACGAGCCCTCGCAGTGACCGTGCAGTGATGTCAGCACTATCAGGAACTTTGATTTTGAGGTGGATTGGTACTACAGGATCGATCGGCCTGCGAACGACTGAAATCGTCAGCAGCGAGCCGCGGTTATCGATGATTATCGGAGACCGGCTTAATCGCGTGGAGCCGTCGCCGCCGATGATTGCCGACACCGCGACGTAGCTGTTGCTCCACACTTCCGCGTTCACGTTGCCAAAATCGTTGCGAACCTTTAGCTGGCCGCCAGCAGGCAAGTCGATGCGAATTTCATCGTCGGCGTGGGCTGTCGTTGGGGAGAAGGCTATTAGAACTATAAGGCCCAGAAAGGCCTTTTGAACCTTCGAGAACATAAGAACGATGACATGATAGCAAATCCACAGATTACACAGATAATCTGCGTAATCTGTGGATGGATCACGGCTCGATCAGGTCGAGCATTGAGGTCTCATCGCGTTCGGGTTCGCGCAGAACCTCCCGTGGCGGGGCGCCGGCCAAGTCTGAGATCTTCAGCAGCAGATTGTTCTGGTTGGTCGCATAGGGCAGAGCAGTTTCAATACTGACCACCCCATCCCGAATAAACTGCTCAATCACAGTATCGAAAGTCTGCATTCCGTCCTGATCTCCCTGCTCCATCGCGTCCAGCAACGACTTACCTTCCGACTCGCCTTTCTCGATGTATTCACGAGTGCGGATCGTCGACTTCAAGATCTCAATCGCGGCGATTCTTCCCTTCCCATCAGACAAAGGAATCAGTCTCTGGGAAACGATGAAGCGGAACGACTGCGCGACACGCGTCCGAATTACTTTCTCCTCATTCTTTGGAAAGACGCCGATGATGCGATCCACCGTCTTCGACGCGTCGATCGTGTGCAACGTCGACAACACGAGATGGCCAGTTTCAGCGGCTTCGAGTGCGACTTCGATAGTCTCACGATCGCGCATCTCGCCAACAAGAATGACTTTCGGCGCCTGTCGCAACGCGGCGCGAAGAGCGATCGAAAAGCTTGGCGTGTCAGAGTGCAGCTCGCGCTGGTGAATCGTCGAGTTCTTGTGCGTGTGCAGGAACTCGATCGGATCTTCGATGGTGACGATGTGATAGTAGTGAGTATCGTTGATCAGATCGATGATTGCAGCGAGCGTCGAGCTCTTGCCGCTGCCGGTTGGTCCAGTAACCAGCACGATACCGTTCTTCACATCTACTATCTCTTTCAGTACTTCGGGAAGATTGAAATCACTGAACTTTGGCGGCCGCATCGGAATCACGCGCATGACGATCGCGTGCGTGCCGCGTTGCTTGAAGATGTTCACGCGAAATCGAGCGTCACCGGGAACGCTGAAGGAAACGTCGGCGGAGCCCGTCTTTTCCAAACTTTCAAGCGCCGTTTGCTGGGTGCCGATAATCAACTTGGCAATGCCGGCGGTGTGGGCCGGAGTCAATTTCTCCAGGCCGGGAATTCGCACGGGCACGAGTTTACCGGCCAACTCGATCTGCGGCGGCCGTCCGGGGCTGAAGATCAGATCGCTCACTTTGTCTGACGCCCTCAGCATTTCTCGCAGCACGGAAATGAAGTTTGGAGGTGGTGGTGCGCCCAAGGGGCTTGGCGGCTGAGTTGTTGAGGTCGATTGTTCGCTGCTCATTTTGGAACTTTTTGTTTGGTTGCCGCGTCAAAATCAGCGACAAGTTTCGCCAATGAATATTTGTTACCGTGAAGAACAAACTCCTGTCAGTTAGCGTACATCAAAGTGTACATTCTACGGAGAGCACGGACGACGAAAAAAGTTGGCCCGTGCTACGAAATTGAAAAGAAAGGCGCTGGAAACATGGCAACCTACAGAGATCCTGTGAGATGCTTTGCACCACTTGAAGTAATCGAGCGCCTGCTGGAAATTCGTGTTGAAGCGGGTTACACGCCTGCCGTCTATCTTCTTTCCCCCGATGATTTGGCAGACTATCTCGATGCGTATGGCTTTGATGTGTATGCATTATCGGAGGCCGAAGCTGAGTTTCACTTTGGGGATTATCGTGCGCCACTCGCACCAGGCGGTGATCACGCTCACTGCTCGCTGACCGCACACTAGCATATCAAAAAGAACCGAGCGCGGTAGCGCCTGGTTAGGTTTTCACCTCAAGCGTTAATGGAAACTTGACCCCGGCGCTACCGCGCTTGGTTCTTTTAGCGCTTTGATAATGAAGAACGTCACGTCGTCGGTAGCGCCCGCGTTGGCAGTCCACTCCAAAACCGCCATCTCGACACTCGCGATCAACTCACGCGCTGGTTGTTCGTAATTCTTCTTCACTGCTTCCGCGAGACGATCCCGGCCAAACTCCTCGCCATCCGGGCTCTGTGCTTCGGTAGCACCATCAGTGTACAGCACGAGAACGTCGCCCGGCTCAAGCAACAAGTGATACTCGCGATAACGAGTACGTTGAAACATGCCCAGCGGCTGTTCGCCGTACTCGATGAATCGAGCGTCACCATTCGCATTGACCAGAAGCGGCGGATTATGCCCGGCATTCGAGTATGAGAGAGTTCCGTTTGAAGCGTCCAGAATTCCGTAGAAAGCCGTGACAAACTGGTTTCGCTCGATTGATTCCCACAGCAGGTAATTCACCTTGGCCAGGGAGATGTTAGTGGCGTAACCGATGTGAGTTGCCGCTCTTAGACTGGCTCTCAGAAACGACATCAGAATCGCGGCCGGCACTCCTTTACCCGATACGTCAGCAATGACGAACCCGATCTCGTCGTCGTAAATTCGAACCCAGTCGTAATAGTCGCCCGAGACTTCCTCAGTTGGGAAGTTGTAGGCGCTGATGTCGAAACCTGGTAGTTCAGGATCCTTCGCGGGCAACAACTCTAGTTGGACCTGACGCGCAACCTCCAACTGACCCTGTAATCTCTTCTTCTCGATCAACTGTTCATGCAGCATCACCTTCTCGATGATGATCGCCACCTGCGACGCCAGCAACATCAACACGTCAAGATCGTCGTTCGAATAAGCATTCAGATCATCGCTTTCGAGATCGAAGACGCCGATTACTTCGTCGTTGGAGATGATCGGCGCCACCATTTCAGAGCGCGTACGGTCACGCGCGTTGACGTAAACAGGATCGTTGCGAACGTCTGGAGAAATGATCGGCGCAGCGCTGAGCGCGACACTGCCGATGAAACCCTCGCCGAGCTTGAGATGTAAATCGGAGAGTTCGTCGATGTCATAGCCTCGCACCGCTTCGGCTTTGAACTCGCATGGTTCTTCGCCTGGCGCAACGAGCTCCGGGTCGACACACTTAAGCACAAAGATGCCCGCCGCGTCGTACGGAATCAGCGAGTCAAGCGTGTCCATCACCAGGTTCAGTACTTCCTGGAGATCCAGCGAACGGCTGATCTTCTTGGTGATATCGAGCAGCATGCGCAGCTTGTCGATCGTCGTCAGGCCGTGCGATGCCGCTTCTTTCAATCGTTCACTCATGAGTTTAAATCATTCTCTAACACAAGCATCTTTATGATCATGCCATAACTTAGTAACTTTCATCCGAAACTCAACCAGATCCTGGCTGACATGAAAGTGTAACGCAATCTCCTTTGAAGTTTTTCCCTGCAAAAGCATTCTCTTCAATGAAACATAAGGCACCAAAGCCGCGGCGCCAACCGCGTATGCCTCTTCCTCGTCAGCCTTGCGGTAGTCGCGATTCAATACCCTACCACGATCGTCCTTCGTTACGATCGAGAGCCGGTTGGGTTGGTGGGCCAAAAACACGTGACAGATCTCTTCCATCAGTGTTGCGTTGGTTCGCGAACGGCCGTGCGTGGGATTAAGTATCACCACTTTCATTCCGTTAGGCAGCGAACAAGCGCCGCCGGACCAATCTTCTGACGCCGCTCCCAGCAGGTGCTCGCGGGCACTCTCGCTCAGGCCCTCAATCTGATCGAAGCGAATTACAAGCAGATTTGCAAACCGTGCGAGCTCGAAGGGATTCAATGGCTGGTCAATGCGAAGGCGGGCGAAGTCGCGCAAGCCGAGCGCTTTCAACTCAAAATTACGCCACTTTTCACCTGGAGGTAGATCGCCAAGCAGCACTTGAAGAGTATACCGGATTCACTGTTTCTAACGTCGCTTCTTCGAACCCTTTTCGCCGGTGTTCTTACTGAACTGCGTGTAGGCGACGCGAAACAGCTCGGAGAGTGCAGCCGCAGTTTCCGGCGTGAGATTTTTATCGGCGCGAAGATGAGCCTCGACGATCTCTGGTGTCGGCTCTTCGGGGTAATAGACCACCGCTTTGGATTCTTCAGCCTCTGGATTGCGGCCACTCAGGATGCGCTCCATCGGCATCTCGAGCCACGCCGTGAGTCGTGCGATGTTGTCTGCGTCAGGTTTGCCTGTGCCGTTTTCGATACGTGAGAGTGTCGAAGCAGAGACGGAGGTTTTACTGGCGACGTCGCGGAGGCTGAGGCCGAGCTCTTCACGCTTGCGCCGGATGGCGCGTCCGAGTTCTTCGGTGTTGACGAGACCCCTGGCTGGACGATTGGTGCGTTTCATGCTGATAAAGCTAGCACAGGGCGGTTTTAGACGCAACACTTTGTTTTGTGCGTGAAACACGCCGCGAAAAGGAGCCACAAAAAGGCACAAAAAGCACAAAAGAGAAAGGCAGAAAATCTTTGTGCTTTTTGTGCCTTTTTGTGGCTAAGCTTTTTGGCTATTGCCTGGCGCTGCTGCTCATCGCGAGGTCACGCGCTTTCGGCAGCACGTCCACTGCTTTCGCCACCTGAGGATCGTCCATCGTGATGAAAACTCTGTCGCCAATCACGCGACCGTAAGCAGCAGTAACCATATTGAACCGCAACTCCAGCTCGATGAAGGCG
>DASUYO010000384.1:0-2140 GCA_036377375.1 Pyrinomonadaceae bacterium | reverse complement strand
GCGATACTTGACGTGAAACTCACCCCAGAAGATAAAGCGATTCGGTGAGTCCCAGGGCAGACGCGATCTCTCATTTGCTTTGATCACCGGATTCTCAAAATTGCCGAAATATGAATTGAAGTCGTTGAGATCACCCTCAGCCGAAGAGCGAACGTACGAAGCCGTGAACTCATCGCGCTCGCGGAAGGTGTATCGGGTAGTAACCTGGAACTCTCGATAACGTGACCTGCCCGAATTATCCAGCCCCAGAATGCTTTGCTCATCTCCGGACTCAGTTGGATTGAGCACAAATTCGCGCCTGGCCTGCCGCTGCTGATAACCGACACGCACAAACAGGTTATTGATCCACTCCCGATCCAACTCGATATTCCAATTAACACTACGCGGCGTGCGAAGCCGCCCGTCAGTAAGCTCAAAGCGCTGTCGCTCAAGCAGACCGACTACCTGGAGACCGTCTGGCGCGAAGCGGGTGAGAACTCGTTCCTGCAATTGAGAGAATGTCGCAACATTGAGATTGATATCGTCATAGAACAGTCCGATGCCGCCGCGAATTACGGTGCGGCCGTCGATCACGGGAAGAAAAGCAAAGCCAATACGTGGTGCAAAATTGTTTTCGCTCGCCACGTTATCGCGGTCGAAGCGAGCGCCATACTCCAGTGTCAGTCGTCGATTAAGGGTCCACTTGTCCTGAAAGTAAGCAAAGAATTCTCTCTTGTTCCGGCTGAGTTCACCGCTGCCGAGAAAATCAAGTTGCTGGCTTCGCGTTCCGTCCGCTCTCAATATGCGCACGGTGTTGCTGGTGTTGCGTCCATCGAACGTCATATAGCTGATGCCGCCGCCCAACTTCATAAAGTGCTCACCGGCAAAATGCGGTGCACTGAAACTGTAGAGTTCCTGCGCCTGATAACGCTTACTTCGTCGCGCTTGCGTGTTGAAGAAGTTTCCGGAATTCACATCGGGCGCAAGGTTCATTGATTGAGTGCCTGAGCTGGGAAAAACGTCAGCATCGAATTGCTTGATGCTGAATGATGACTCCAGGACAGCACTCGTGTTGATGATGCGACGTTCATTTACTGCCACGAGGAAACCGCGCTGTTTGAAATTTGGTGTTACCTCCTGCGGGTTGAAAGTATTCAGCCCGACAAATCTCAGCTTCTCCGGAAACAAAGAGAGTGTCGCCGTAAGGTGGTTTCGATGGTCGATGTCCCAGTCAACCTGTGACAACGAATCGAAGCTCTCGAGGCCTGTATCTCGTTTGAGTGGTGGCAGGTTCTCGATTGGTGTGCGGACAAAACGGTATTCGAATGACTGGAAAAACTTCAGCTTGTCCTTAACGAGTGGACCGCTGAAGGCGACCCGCGGAGTGAAAGCTTCGACCCCCACAAACGAACCACCGCGACGACGGAACCTTGGTAAGAAACTGTCACCCTGAATGTTGAACTTGTCTGATCCGGAGCGTGTTTCAACCTTCGTGATTGCGCCGGTGAATTGACCGTACTCGGGCGCATACGGGTTCGTCAGCACTTCGACTGACTGAATCGCCTCGATCGGTAAATTAATCGCAAACTCGCCCGTCACGGGATCGGTGACATTGGCACTGTTAACTGTTAGACCACTTTGGCTGGCGCGCGCGCCTTTTACGTTCAGCAAGCCGTCTGGTCCTCTCACGACTCCTGGAACCAGTGGTAATGCATCTTGAAAGCGCTCGTTTACGAGGGGCAGAGTTTGCAGTTTTTCTTGCTTGAAATTCACTGCCTGAGTTGTGTCTGAGGTGTTCAACTGGTCACCACCGGTTGTAACGGTCACCATTGCGGAGATGTCAGCTACATCGAGAGTGATGCTCTCGAGAATCGTAAGGGTATGAACAACTACATTCACGGTATGCGATGCAAAACCGGCGAGCTCTACTTTCAGTGAATAAGACCCTTCTGCGAGATCTGTAAACTTGTATTCTCCCTGATCATTCGTTGTTGCTGAGCGCGGTGTCTGGCCTGGATTTGCTGGAGTCAGAGTTAAACTTGCGCCCGGTAACCTTTCGCTGGATCCGGAGCTGACGCTCACTGTTCCCTGAAGCACACATAATTGAGTGTGCGTCGGTTGGTTCCGCTGGCCGACTACAACGGACAATAAAAGAAGTAAG
>DASUYO010000383.1:0-16790 GCA_036377375.1 Pyrinomonadaceae bacterium | reverse complement strand
GTGGGTGGCCCAGCTCGGCTCGCAGAGTTATGGCAACGTGGTCGTGTCGGGCGGCATGGTGTTTGTCGGCACCAACAACGAGGGACTGCGCGATCCGAAGATCACAGGTGACAAAGGCGTGCTGATGGCATTTCGCGAGTCGGACGGCGCGTTCATGTGGCAAATGGTCACCGACAAGCTTGCCTCCGGGCGCGTTAACGATTGGCCATATCAGGGCGTCGCATCGTCACCCTTAGTCGATGGCGATCGTCTCTACTACGTTTCCAATCGCGCTGAGCTGATGTGTCTCGATACGCAGGGCTTTCGCGACAAGGAGAACGATGGTCCATATACGGAAGAGAAGCTTACGGGTGAGACCAACGGAGACATCGTTTGGAAGTTTGACATGATGGAGGAGGTCGGCTCGTTACCGCACAACCTCGCAAACTCGTCGCCAGTCATGTACGGCGATTTGATCTACGTCAGCACTTCCAACGGCCAGGACGAAAGTCACGTCAACATTCCTTCGCCAAAAGCGCCGGCGATCATCGCCGTCAACAAGAAGACCGGCAAACTTGTTTGGGAAGACAATTCCGTTTTCGACAAAATTCTGCATGGCCAATGGTCCTCGCCTACAGTGGGAACGATCGGCGGCGTGGTCCAGTTGGTTCATGCACAGGGCGACGGCTGGATTCGCGGCTATGAAGCTTTGACCGGAAAGAAGCTTTGGGAATTCGACACGAATCCGAAGGATTCAGTTTGGCCCAGGACGCGTAACGAGCTGATCAGCACGCCAGTGGTCTACCAGGATCGCGTGTACATCGCGAACGGTCAGGATCCGGAACACGGCGAAGGTGTCGGTCACATGTATTGCATCGACGCGACGAAGCGCGGCGATATCACGAAGACCGGACTCGTCTGGCACTTCGACAAGATTCGCCGCTCGATCTCCACGCCGGCCATCAAAGACGGGCTCGTTTACGAAGCCGATTTCAGTGGTTTTCTGCACTGTCTCGATGCAAAGACGGGCGAGGAATATTGGAACCACGATCTCTTCGCAGCAGTCTGGGGCTCGCCGATGCTGGTTGATGGCAAAATCTATCTCGGCGATGAAGATGGCGACGTCGTGATCATGCAGGAAGGCAAAACGAAGAAAGTTATCGGCGAAATAAACATGGGCAGCTCCGTTTACTCGACTGCGGTTCCGGCAAACGGTGTGCTCTTTATTTCGAACCGCAATCAGCTTTACGCATTGCAGGACGCCGCAGCCGGCAAACCATCAACGGCACGAAACTGAGCCACAAAAGACAGAACCGAGCGCGGTAGCGCCGGGTCACCTCTTCACATGAGCACCGGAGATTGACCCGGCGCTACCGCGCTCGGTTCTGTTTTGGCCGAAAGAGATGAAGAGTTTTGATTACCAACCGAGGACGCGCGTGGTGTTTGGCGCTGGAGTCATAGAGCGCCTGGGCGAGTTGGCGCGCGAACTAAACTTTCAGCGCACGCTCCTCGTCGCGGATCACGGGCTGGTTGCGTCGGGGCACGTCGACGAGGCAGTTGGACCACTCACAAAAGCCGGCGTCGAGGTGTTTCGCTTTCACGATTTCGAGATCAACCCTGACACACGGATGATCGAAGCCGGAACGGCTTTCGTGTCGCGATTGAAGATCGATTCCATCATCGGCCTTGGCGGTGGCAGCTCGATGGATTGCGCGAAAGGGATCAATTTTCTGCTGACAAATGGCGGCCGAATGGCTGACTACCGCGGCTATGGCAACGCGTCGCAACCGATGTTGCCGATGATTGCCATACCGACGACTGCGGGCACTGGAAGTGAGGCGCAGAGTTATGCGCTAATTTCTGACGCTGAGACACACGTGAAGATGGCGTGCGGCGATGCGAAGGCAGCGTTTCGAGTCGCACTGCTCGATCCCGCTCTGACCGTTTCACAGCCACGAAGTATCACTGCAACTTCCGGATTCGACGCCATTGCTCATGCAGTGGAAACCTACGTCACTACAAAACGCAATCCTCTTTCAGAGATCTTTTCGCGCGAAGCCTGGCGATTGCTCGAACCGAATTACGAACGAGTGGTCGAGCAACCGGACAACCTCGAAGCTCGCGGCGCCATGCAATTGGGCGCGTTCTATGCAGGTGTAGCAATCGAGAATTCGATGCTCGGTGCGACGCACGCCTGCGCCAATCCACTCACGGCACGTTACGGAACAGCACACGGTGCGGCGATCGCAATGCTGCTGCCGTCAGTTGTACGTTGGAATGAAAGTGTTGCGGCAGACGATTACGCGATGCTTCTTAGCTGGTCCAGTGTCGGCGGGAGAAAGAACGAGTTCACGGCAACGGAAATGCTTGCCCGGAGGCTCGAAGAGCTCGCAGAAGCGGGCGGTTTGCGCAACTCGCTCCGCAGCGAAGGAATAAGCGAGTCGGAGTTAACAGAGCTTGGCTCTGAAGCCGCCGAGCAGTGGACCGGCACGTTCAATCCAAGACCATTTAACAAGCAAGGAGCTATTGAGATTTACCAATGCGCGTTTTGAAAAGTTTTGTGCTGGTCCTGTGTCTGTCAGTTGCCGCATTGGCCCAGGACACGCCTGCTGATAACTGGTCTCAATTCCGCGGCAATCACTCATTGACCGGAGTCTCGCAGTCAAATGTTCCCACTTCCCTGAAGCAACTCTGGACTTACGAAGCAGGCGATTCGATCGAATCGTCGGCAGCAATTGTCGGCGGGACAGTCTTCGTCGGTTCGCAAAAAGGCGAGCTGGTCGCGCTGAGCCTTGAAAACGGATCCGTGTACTGGAAATTCGCGACGGGATCGCCGATCGGCGAGTCGTCACCCGCTTATAACAGCGGCGTCGTTTACATCGGCGACTTGGGAGGGTGGCTGAATGCGGTAAACGCATCTGATGGCAAAAAGTTGTGGGCCTTCAAAACCAACGGCGAGATCAAATCGTCGCCAGTCGTGGTCGGCGATCGGCTTTTGATCGGATCTTATGACGAACATCTCTATTGCCTCTCAGCGCGCAATGGTTCGCTGCTGTGGAAATTTAAGACGAATGGACCAGTACACTCGACTCCCGGCATTTCAAACGGAATGGCTTTCATCGCCGGCTGCGATGAAATGTTCCGCGCAATTCAGATTTCGGATGGCAAAGAGGTCTTCAACGTTTCGTCGGGAGCGTACACGGGCGCGTCGCCGGCATTGAGATCAGGGCTCGCCATATACGGGACATTCGATAACGAAGTGTTGGGTGTCAACCTCGCGCAAAAACAAGTTGCCTGGCACTACGAACACCCGCAACGAAAATTTCCGTTTTACTCTTCGGCTGCGGTTACGGACGCGCGAATAGTTGTCGGTGGGCGCGACAAGATGGTCCATAGTTTGACATTGGATGGTAAAGGTGTGTGGACGTTTGCGACGCGTGCGCGTGTTGAGTCTTCACCCGCGATTGCCGGCGAACGCGTTTTTGTGGGATCGAATGATGGAAGGTTTTATGTATTGAGTTTGAGTAATGGCGCGAAGCTTTGGGAGTTTGATGCTGGCGCGCCGCTGTCTGCCTCACCCGCTATCGCGAATGGGCGAATCGTCATCGGAAATCAGGATGGGCGCTTGTTTTGCTTCGGTTAGTTAATCGACGTCAAAAATACTTTGCCACCGTGTTCGCGTTAGGCTTCTGCGTAGCAAGCGATACGACAATCATTAGCAACAACGAGCCAATCACCATCGGCACGACGGGCATGAAACCAAATACGGCCGTACCACCGGGAGTTCGTGACAACACCTCGACACCTCCGGGCGCCCAAACTATGGTCGCTGGTCCAGGCGCAGGTGCCGGAACAATTGCCTGCAACACCGCGACGGCAATGACTGTCAGCACCGTCCAGACCGTCACTGCCAGTGCGCCCCACTTCGTGCTTCGCTTCCAGAATAATGCGGCGACTAAAAGTGGAGACAAAGCGGCATAACCTGAAAACGCATACTGAATCGCTAGTTCAAAAATTGTTTCCGGCGCACGCAGCGCGATCGCATACGCGAAGATCGTGATCAGGACGATGAAGAGCCGTCCGGTTTGGACCTGGACGGCCTCTCCAAAACGGCGTTTCCCGCCGTAAAAGGCGAAGACGTCCTCCGTAAACATAGTAGAGAGAGCAAGAATCTGCGAATCGCTCGCCATCACCGCGGCCATGATGCCGGCGCCCAGTAAGCCCGCGAGCCACAACGGCGCATAGCGTTGAAGAAGAAGCATGATAACGTCGTCGCCGCCTGATTTTTCGCGCAGTTCGTCACGCTGCTCAGGCGGCATGTTGCGGCCCTGAGTAGCCAACACTCTGCGCGCTTCCTGTTTCTCGCGGATCTGCGGAATGTCTGTCACGCGATTGGCCATCACTCCGAGAAACACGCACGGCAGCCAGATCGCAAGAATGCAAAGCGGATAGAAAATTACCGTCTTCTTGAATTGGGCCATCTTCCGAGCAGTCAGGCAGAAGATGAGGATGTGTGGAAACGCGATTGCCGACAGCGGAATGAACGTGTAGCTAAAGAAGTAGTACGGTGAAATTCGTTCGCGCGTGAGCAGTGAAGCCAGCGGCGACGATTGCATTGCTCGAGCCGCCGTGCTGAAGCCTCCCATGCCAACTCCGATTACGATTATTGCGAGTACGCCAAAACAAAGAAACAGTACTGTCTGAAAAGTGTTGACCCAGGCTGTGCCGCGCATGCCGCCGAAGAACACGTAACCCATCACCACCATTGCGACGATCGCGCCGCCAAACCAGTACGGAACAAGTCCGCCACTGATCGTGTAAAGCGTTGTACCTCCGCCCATGATGCCGATGATGATGTAAGGAACCAGCAGCACTGCCTGCACTGCAAAGATCAACGTGCCGATATGGCTGCACTCCCAGCGATCTCTGAACATCTGCACTGGCGTCATGAAGCCATACTTTTTGCCAAGCGCCCACACGCGTGTGCCAATCAAAAAGATTGTCAGTGGAATTACGAGGCCGGAAGAGGACGCCATGAGGCCGTATGTCACTATGCCGTTGGTGAACGCATGGCCTGATGATCCGAGAATCGCAAAGGCCGTCATGTTCGTGCCAAAAAGTGAGAACAGAAACACGAATGGACCAAGCGAGCGGCTCGCAAGAAAGTAGTCTTCAGCCTCTTCTTTTCCTGAAGCGCGGCGAAAAGCAAAGATACCGATGTAGAGAACGGTTGCGAGATACAGGAAAACTACGATTGCAGGAATCAACGACTTGTATCCTCCCTGCTACTCGTTTCTTCAACCTCTTGTTCAAGGTGAGACGGCCAGGCGTAGGTTACCAGCAGCCACATCAGCAGCGCCGCGGCCACTGAGAAGCATCCTTGATAGAAGAGTCCGATTGGGATGAAACCAAAAACCAGATAGGAGCTTCGCCAGAACCAGATGTCCTGATGAAGCACGTAGAGTACGACCACAGCCACGACAAGCAGGATGTTTTTCACGGAGGCGAGAAAGTATCAAGCTGCTTCGGCGAGTGTCAAGAGCGACAAATAAATCCGCTTTTATGCTGTGTCTTTGTGCTTTCTTGTCGTACGTCCGTGAGGGGCAATGATATTGTGCCGTTTGATCATGCGATCGAGAGTCTTGCGATCTACGGCGAGAATGCGCGCTGCTGCTTGCTTGTTTCCACGAGTGTGTTCCAGCACGCGCGCAACGTACAGCTCCTCGACTTTCGCGAGCGTGACCCAATCTACATTTGTGGTTTCCGCCGCCGGCGTGTGTGAGTGTAGTGTCTGTTCCTGTTCCATAACGTTATTCCCCGGATACTAAGCATTTGGTATTACTCAACGCTTGGCTGCGTCCCACCAGCTCAATGCCTGGACGATACGCAGCCCAGCGTCGTGGGGTGAGGATCCTTGAGGTCTATCACGAATATGCGAAGGGACGACGACCTCGCCCTGGCCGTCGTCCCTCCTCACGCGCGAGGATTTCACCCTGTTTACAACGCGCGCGTGGTCTCCTGAAATTCAATTCGGAGTTGCCTCGATTTCGTAGATCCTCATCGAGAGTTACGACCTATTGATTCTGGCTCTTTTGATCTGAGAGATTGCCTTGTGGGTGGCAATTAGAAATGCTCAATCGAGCCCGGGCTAAGTTAAAGACCCAAGAGTTGTAGGCTATGCGCAATCGAAAATGCGCGCAATTAGGGATTTTCCTGAACTAAACTCAGTGAATTCCTGAGCCAGCTCTGCCAGCAATCTCTCATCTGCGCGTGTTTTGGACCAGTGATTATTCGACTTCGATAAGACCGACGATTATGGCGTAACGAACCAGGCCGGCAACGTCGTGAATGCCGAGTCGTTCCATCAACTGAGCGCGGTGTGTCTCGACAGTCTTGACGCTGATTTCCAACACCTGTGCGATCTGTTTAGTGGTCCTGCCTTCTGCAATAAGACGCAGCACCTCAGTTTGTCGTGGGCTCAGGGTGGCGAGGAGATCTCGTTTAGTAGCACCTTTGCCATACTCAAGCAGAGTCTTTCGTGACGTTTCGGGTGAGATATAAATTTCGTCACGCAGCACGGTCTGGATCGCTTGTTCGAGCTCAGTGCTTGCTGCGCTCTTGGGTAAGAAGCCGACTGCACCTTCACGCAGGGCACGGATTGCGTACTCGCCGGCTTCATGGACCGTCAATACGATCACTTTAATATTCGGATATTTCTTCGCGACCTGGTCCAACACCTCGAAGCCACCACCATCCGGCATGGTGATGTCGAGCAGTATGAGATCGGGTCTGAGCTCATCGACGAGTTCCAGGGCCTCATTACCTTTGCCTGCTTCAGCTACTACAACCACACCTTCGATCTTTTCGACGAGGGCTCGAATACCAGCACGCACGAGCGCGTGGTCGTCAGCGATGAGGACACGCATAGGATTCATTGGATCCTGCTGCCCTTATCTTTGAGTGGAGGTTTCGGCGGATACATGTGAGATTGAGAATTTAACAAAACAAAACTAACCGATTGAGTGCGAGTAGTGATGATACCTTGAATCAGTTGCTGAAGAAAGAGACGCCGCAAAAATGCACAAAAAGCACAAGAATGGCTTTCATTTTGTGCTTCTTGTTCCTTTTTGGGGCGCTAGTTATGCTGTTAATTCGAATGCGCGAAGCGGTAGAATGTGCGCCGTGAGTACGAATACCAAAAGAATAAACTTTCCGGAAACCGTGCCACTCGCGCAGTGGGACGACGGTTCAATACGTGTCGGCGGCACCCGCATCACGCTGGATACCATAGTGCATCGTTTCCAGGTAGGAGATACGCCGGAAGAGATTCAGGACGGCTTTCCATCACTAACACTTGCTCAGATCAACGAGACAATCGCCTGGTACCTCAACCACAAAGAAGGCGACGAGTATCTTACAGAAAGAGATCGAGAAGCTGAGAAGATTCTGCGTGAACTTGAGAGCGACCCTGAAAATCAAGCCCGGCGCAAGGAACTTCATCGCAGGATTGCTGAACGTCGTAAGACGGGACAACTAACAAGAACCTAAACCTTACGCATCAGAAATATGCTTCGTCTCCTCACCGACGAAAATGTTGACAAACGCATTGTGCGCGGTCTAACTCGACGCCTACCACAATTAGACATTCTGTCAGTGAAGGACGTAGGTCTGATGAGCCTACCAGATCTCGTAATACTTCGCTGGGCTGTTAATGGAAGCAGAGCCATTCTGACTCATGACATTCAGACTATGGTTCCCGATGCTGAACAGTTAGTAGCACAAGGTGAGCCAATGGCTGGAGTAATCTTCGTTCCTGACAAATTAGCCATCGGCCGTGCAATAAACGATCTTGAAATAGTGGTGGAATGTTACTCGCAGTCGGAGATGCTCAATAACATAGAATATCTGCCGTTATAGCACGTTATTCTTAATCATTGGCAGTGCTTTCCTCAGTAACTCTGCCGCATCAGGGTGCGAGAGCAGAGTCAGTGCTTCGTCATAAGCACACCATCGGCGCTCGCGTTTCTCCTTGCGTGGTACTTCAGCGACGAAAGCGAAGAGATAATACGCAACGCTTACATCTTCCTTCCCCGATCGAAATTCAATCGTGCCGATCAGCCCTCGCGACTCACCTTGCACGCCGGCTTCCTCTGCAAGCTCTCTCGCCGCCGCAATCTCAGCAGTTTCACCGGCTTCGATATGTCCCTTGGGAAAGATCCAGTGCTCCGGCGTCTTCTTTGCACGGACCAACAATATCAGCGGCGCATCATCAACGATCCGGAAAGCTATGGCTCGAGCCTGAGGGACCATTCGACTACACCAAGGTTGCAGGCAATACAAACTGTCCAAGATGTGGACCTGAATAGTTTTGCGCGGTGCGGAGCGCGAGTTCCAAAGCTGGTCGTGTAGACTCCGGCGTGATTACTGCATCTACGAATCCACGTGCGGCCGCATATTTTGCATCCAGCTCCATATCGTAAGTCTCACGAACCTTATTCATCTCGGCCGTGAGCTCTTCGTCCGGCGACTCTCCGTTCTTCTTCAACTTTTCCAATTGACTGCCAAACACCGCCTGGACCGCAGAGTCGCCTTCCATCACACCCATCCGGCCGGTGGGCCAACTAAAGATAAAGTCAGGATCAAAACCCTGACCCGCCATCGCGTAATAACCGGCGCCCGAAGCGTGATTAACTGTCAGAACAATCTTCGGAACTGTCGCGGTCGCCATCGCTTCAACAAATTTTGCCCCGGCTCGAATTATTCCCGAGTGCTCAGCGTCAGGCCCGACCATGAATCCGGAAACGTCCTGCACAAACAACAACGGCGTTTGATGTCGACTGCACGTCTCAATGAAATAAGCGACTTTCTCCGCCGACTCGGTATAAATAATTCCGCCGAATCGCGGCGGCTTACCGCCCTGCATACGCACCATTCCTCGATGATTCGCAATCACGCCGACCTGCATACCGGAAATCCGCGCATGACCAGTGATCATCTCCTTTGCGTAATCAGCCTGAAACTCATCGAGATGTCCCTCGTCGAGCAAACACTCGAGCAACTTGCGCGCGTCGTAGGGCTGCCGATGATCTTCCGGAATGATGTCATAAAGATCGTCGGCAGATCGTGAGGGCTCGCCAGAAGGATCGTTTGAGAACGGACATACCGGCTTCGGTAACTCTGACACAAACTCCCGAATCTTCGCGATGCAGGTTTGATCGTCGGCGACTCGGTAATGGGCCACTCCTGACAACTCGTTGTGAGTGCGAGCTCCACCAAGTGTTTCATTGTCGATTGTCTGACCGGTTGCGCCTTTGACGAGGTTCGCACCGCCGAGTCCCATGAACGACGTTCCTTCAACCATGATGATGATGTCGGAAAGCGCGGGCAGGTAGGCGCCGCCGGCGATGCATGGTCCCATCACCGCTGAGATTTGCGGCACTTTCAAATAACGGCGCATGATCGAGTTGTAATAAAATATTCGCGAAGCGCCGTACTGGCCCGGGAAAACGCCGCCCTGATATGGAAGGTTCACGCCCGCCGAATCAACCAGATAGATGATCGGCACGCGCGATCGCATCGCAATCTCCTGCGCGCGCAGGATCTTCTTGATCGTCTCCGGCCACCACGAGCCGGCTTTCACTGTCGCGTCGTTTGCAACTACGACCACTTCCCTGCCCTCAACTCGACCAACAACCGTAACTACGCCGGCAGCCGGTGCGCCACCGTCGTACTGGTCATAAGCAACAAGCAATCCGATTTCCTGCGAGTATGAATCCTTATCGAGCAACAGCTCGAGGCGCTCGCGTGCCGTAAGCTTGCCTTGCTGGTGCTGCCGGTCAATCTTGTCGGGACCACCGCCAATACGAAGTTTGGTCTCGAGTTGCAGAAGTTGATCGCTAAGCTCACGCAGGCGCGTAGGTTGTTTTGTGACTGGACCGCTAACAGTTCTTTTCATCAGTTTCGTATTTTATCGTTCCTGCCAGATGGTGCGAAGCAGCGTGTTAGCATTAGCCGATGAAGGAACGCCTTCGACAAACGCGACGCGCGAGCCACGCAGCTCAAGCACTATTCCACCGTTCGGAGTCTGCCACTGAATACGATCGTCGCTGGTTTTGGATTCCTTCGCCTCGGGATATCGCTTCGAAGTGCGCTTAGCATAAGCATCGAAAAACTCGCGCGCGTCGAGCGGCGTGTCCCAGGCAGTCAACTCAGCGATCAAGGTCTCGCCTGCCTTTCCGGTCTCATAAAGTGCATAACGATCGCCACCCCAACCGGCAGCCGCACGTTTCGACTCAGCCGCGTCATTCAGAAACTCATCGAGAATCAGATAGCATCCCCACTCGCCGTTAACGTCGTAATCGATACGTTTCCACGCTGGGCCAAGCAAGGGCTTGAAATCCGGCAGTGTAAGCTTCTGCGGAGCTTCATAAGAAAAATATTTTTCAGCATGCAGAATCTGTTCACTCGATTGCGGCAGTTTCGTGAATGCCTGCGACACCATCTCCCAGCCACCACGTCTGTAGAGCTGGACGGCCCAGGCAGAACCTTGTTCATACGGAAACAGCAGCGACTCACGCAACGCGCGCGGCGCCTGTTTGAACTGCTCCGCTGCTGCTTCCTGTGCACCCAGACTACGAATAAACGCCAACGCCACCATAGGATACTTCGCCATGTAGAGTGTCATCGCCAGCGTCGCATCGCCTTCAATGAGCGCGTGCGCGGCGAGCTCGGCGTCGGAGTCTCCTTTGGGCCATTTTTCGAATCGCTTGAGATTGAAATGTTGATCCTGAAGCGCGTGAGTCAGCTCGTGGGCCATGACGGGCTTTTGACCTTCGAGCTCGATCCAATCCGCCAGATAAAATTGCTGCGCTTTTGGATCGTAATAACCGGCAACCTGTTCTGTTAACAGTTTGATGAGAAAGGCACGATAGGCAAAATCTTTAGGGACAAGGCCAAGGACTCTGAGCAGCGCCTCAGCCGCATGCATCTCTTCAGGCGTGGTCTCGGATTCCAGATTTCGAATAATCATTCGCTCGATCTGCGCTCTCGATTGCGCACCGCTCTTCACGTCTTTGAGTATCGAGAGTTCGCGGATTTCGCTGGTTTCTTTAAGGACCGCAGCAGTAGTCGATACAATCGCCGCGTTTTGAATACCGGTTGCAGCCTCGGTCTGGGCATGAGTTTTTGGCAAAAAACTGCCAACGGCGAGACAGAACAGCGTCAATAGGGCCAGACCGGCGCTAATTTGCTTTGACATATTGGTCTTTCACTCTTATATTCCGCTAAACGTTTACAGCTTAACCAGGTCAGGAATCATCTTTCTCTATGAGTTCGGAAGGCTTTTCTCAGATGACAAGCCCCGCCCCTGAAGATGTATTCGGCGTTTGGCACGAAACGCTGCTACGTGTGCGGTATGCCGAAACGGACAAGATGGGCATCGTTTATTATGCCAACTATTTGGTCTGGTTCGAAATCGGCAGGACCGATTACTGTCGCGCCCGTGGTTTTTCTTACAGGGATATGGAGGAACGTGAGGACGCCTTTTTAGTAGTGGCTGAGGCCTATTGCCGGTACAAAGCCGCAGCTTATTACGATGATGAACTAATAGTTCGGACGCATATTACAGAATTACGTAAACGTTCTCTTAGATTTGGATATGAAATCGTGCGCGCATCGAATGGACAGGTCGTAGCCGAGGGTGAAACTGGCCACGTGATCACTGATTCTCGCGGGCGAGTCCGCTCATTTCCTGAAGGTTACGCGCAAAGACTGCTGGCTCCGCCACTCATAAAATCTCATCCTGGCGCCATGGTGCCGAGCGAAACCGCACCCGAATAGCTCGCGCCCCAAAATAATCAATATAAGTCCAATAAGTCCTACAGGTCCTATTTCTTCCTTGCCACAACTTCCCGCTCCACGGTGTTTCAGATCCAGAGTCCCAGTTCTTTTTGTAACTTTTTTCTAATTCGTTCGTTTTAACTTCAGAGCCGGTGCCGAACACCGGATAATTGAAAGCCTCGCTGCTACTTGCGATAGCAACGAGGCTTTGGATGACAATACAACTCGATCGCCTCGCGGCGCTCAAAGTGCATCGTCGACGCCCGCATCTTAGCGCACCTGGTGGACGAGCTTCAACTTAGGGAGGGTCTACCATGCGCCGCTATGCGATCCTGTTCGCCCTCGTCTCCCTTTTGCTTACCGTAACAGCGTTCTCGCACGCACAAACACCCGACGCCGCCATCAGTCATTTCAACACCGCAACAAAGAAAATCGACAATGGCGATCTCGATGGTGCCATCGACGAGTACACACGCGCGATTCGACTGAGTTCTCACTTCGGCACAGATAAGAACACGGTCAGCCGTTTGGGAAACTCACTGACTGATTATTCCGCCGACGAGGTGACGGTAGTCGATCCCTTCACCGCAAATGCTTACAACAATCGCGGGCTCGCCCGGTTTAAGAAGAACGACTACGCCGGTGCAATCGAAGATTACGATGAAGCACTGAAGATCAGGCCAGGAATGCCCAGCATCTACTTGAATCGCGCCGCAGCGCTGCGTTCAAGTGGTAACCTGCAAGCTGCTCTAAACGATCTCAATCGTGCGATCGCCCTCAAGAGCGACTTCTTTGAAGCGTACTGCAATCGCGGCAGCCTGCGGCTCGATCTGAAAGATACCGAAGGCGCTATGGCCGATCTCAACCGCGCTATTGAACTCAACAACCGCACGCCCGAATCCTTTTACCAGCGCGGTTACGTTTATCTTTCCCTGAAAGACTTTGACCGTGGCTTAGCAGACTTTGAGCGCGCGATTCGATTGCGTCCCAAGATGGCTTCCGCATATGAGGGCCGAGGCACGGCGTGGATGTACAAGGGCAAGATGCTTAAGGCTGTTGATGATTTCACTCATGCGCTCGAACTCAATCCAAATCTTGCCTGGGCATATTTCAATCGCGGACTGGCTCGCGTGTTTCTCGGACAAGAAGCCGAAGCTCAGCAAGATTTCGAAAAGTGTCTCAAATTGAGGCCGGATTTCAAGGCCGAACTGGATCGACGGAGTGTTCTTGCGCGACAACTGCGACGGATTGGAAATTTGCAGGATTAAAAATTGTACAGGTCATACAGGTCCTATAAGTCATATAGGACCTATTCGTGGCTGAGATTCAATCGCTCAATATTCCGCGCGCGGCCGGTGGCTTCATCGATGTCGAGCACCGCTGCGCAAATCCGCACCTGGCCAGTGGAATGTTCCGCTCGTCGCGCTGTCACGGAAGTGAAGCGCGCAATCACATCTGCTTTATTCATGCCAATGACGCCGGCATAACTTCCAGTCATCCCGAGATCCGTCAGGTAAGCAGTGCCGGCGGGCAAAATTCTGTCATCGGCGGTTTGCACGTGAGTATGTGTGCCGAGCACCGCGGACACGCGGCCATCAAGATGCCAGCCCATCGCTACCTTTTCTGACGTCGCTTCAGCATGCATATCGACGATGCGAACTTTCACGTCAGCGGGCATCGCTTCCAGCACCTCATTTATTACGCGGAATGGATCGTCACTAGGCGGCATGAACACTCGACCCATCACATTAGCTACTGCAACTTTCGACCCGTTCGCTTCCCCAACCCAGTATCCGTTGCCGGGAGTATTGGGTGGATAGTTTGCCGGACGAATAAGGCGCGGCTGTTTGGCGATGTAGTCGATTGCTTCTTTCTTGTCGAAGATGTGATTGCCGGAAGTCATTACGTCGATGCCCGAAGCAAACAGTTGCTCGCACAACGACGGGGTGACTGAAAAACCACCGGCAAGATTCTCGGCGTTCATGATCGCGAGATCGATATTGTGCTGTTCGCGTAGATCCTGGATGCGTTCGAGCACAGCAACGCGCCCAGGCTTCGCGACGACATCTCCGATCATGAGGACTTTCATAGGCGTGGATACTCAGGGAAACTCGCAGATAAAAACCGCGAACCCTGAATCGTTAATCGTGGAAACTATCTTCACGATTCGCGATTCACGACTCGCGGTTTCTGGCAGGAGGGAGATCCGCAATTGCCGCTCCGAAGCCGTAATTGAACCTGCATAGACAGGTGGGTGACCTCTTAATGACGCAGCCTCTGGCATTTCTTAACGATGAAGAAATGCACTGGCTAAACGACCTCGGTCTCCCGAATCAACGGCGTTGGCTCAATCATCGTAAATCGGTGACGAACACCGCAGAACGTTTCCCTCCGCCGCCACGATAGTAGCATACGATCTAGCCACAAAAAAGCACATAACTCACAAAAAAAGACTGGAAGAACTGCTTTAATATTTTGTGACTTTTGTGCCTTTTTTGGGGCTTGATTTTTGTGCTTTTTTTGGCTACCCAAGGGTCAACTTGCCGGCGCCGCCTTGCTCGTTTTCGAGGCTGCTTCTCACTTTCAAAAGGCGGTCAAGCATCTCTGCGCACTCCGCGCTGCGCGCCGCAAGTTGTGAGTCAGCCTGCTCGTGCATGTTCTTCAGGCGGTGAAGTTCGTCTGCGATGTGTAGTGCGGCGAGAATCGCTACTTTCAGTGAATCAACCGTGAGCGTGCCGGAGGAGATCTCCCTCATCCTGCTGTCGACGAATTCTGCGAGTTGAATAATGTATTCGGTATCGCCGTCAGACCGTATGTTGTAGGTCTGGTTGTAGATCTCGACGCGAATGGTGGGACTACCCGTACTACCTTCCATACTGCCTTTGTTGATCATGCGGCCGATACCGGAGCTCATCGGATCTCCTCAACCATTTCGGGATCGAGAGCGGCGACTGCATCAAGCATGGCTTCGACTTTCATGCGAATGGTGTCACGTTCGGCGAGCAGTTTCTCGACCTGATTTTCCAATCGCTCTTTTTCATTGAGGACATTCCCCATGTCGCGGTGAATAAGTGCAAGTTCTTTTTCGAGATTCTCTTTTTCCTGGCGCAGCGTTTTGGTGAGCTCGATGGTGCGATAGATCTTATCTTCCAAGTGAGAAAACTTTTCCAAGCCTGACAGGCCTACCATCTTTTGTCTCCCGCTGTGTTGGAGTAGAAATCGCGGAGCGATTATCCGTCTTCACGCCTGCGAGCGCAAGACTCATTTCGCAATCACGCACGATTTATTTTTATCGCTGCTCCGCTGCAAACGTGTCGAGCAATGCCGAAGTCAGTCGCGAGTGATACGCTTCGACTTCTTCGTCCCGTAGCGTACGTTCATCGGAGCGATATTCGAGTCGAAGAGTGACCGATCGTTTGGATGGCGGAATGTTCCCACCTTCGAAGGTGCCCACCAGCTTCACGCTGCGGCAATCAGCGATGTGATGGTTGTTCACCGCCGCGAAGATCTCGTCCAATGCTACGTTGCGGTTAACGAGGAGAGAGATATCACGCACCACTGAAGGATAGCGAGGCAGTGGTGAATACTGAATTGCTTTTACAGGACCACTCAAAAGCGCGGAGAGATCCAATTCCAGTACGTAGACCGGCTGGCGGAATTTGTACGAAGCGGCAATGTTCTCAGCCAGCCTGCCGATGGTTCCGATCTCTTCTCCGTCAGCACGCTTGATTAGGGCAGTTTGCCCGGTGCGAAGATGACGCGCGGAAGCTTGTGTGAATGTCAACGGACTCAAGTTCATCCAATCGACCGCCGCTTCCAATGCGCCCTTGAGATCGAAGAAATCGAGCTCGCGATCGGCTTGCGCACGATCTTCTTCGACAGCGCCGCCGGTTGCGACCAGCGCGAGTGCGAGCGGCTCGTCAGGCAGCTCTTTCGGCTTGGAATTCGAAAAAATCCGCCCAATTTCGAACAAACGCACATCGCGAATGCCGTGATTGAAATTGTGCCGGAGAGAGTCCAGCAAGCCCGGCAGCAATGTCGAACGCATCCAGGCGGCTTCTTCGATAATCGGGTTTGCCAGTAACGGTTGGTCGTTCTCATGTCCGGCCAACGACGGGATTAGATCGAAGCGATTCTCCGGGTGAATAAAACTGAAGTTGATAGCCTCATCAAACCCGAAGGCGTTCAGCGCACGACGCAAGGAACGTTGCTGCATCTCGCTCGGCTGATACTCGCCTGACATGGTCGACGGCGGTAGCTCAGATCCGATTTTCTCGTAACCGGTGTGTCGCGCCACTTCTTCGACGAGGTCTTCTTCCTGTTCAACGTCAACACGCCACGACGGCACCTTGAAGCTCAGCCCGTCCACTCGCTCGAAGCCGAGTCCCGTCAGGATCCGTACGATTTCATTCGACTCAACTGTGAGCGACGTGAGTGCTGTCACGCGATCAGGTCGAAGATTGATAACGCGCTCGCTGAATGGCTTCGGATAGACGTCGATTGCGTCTTCGCTTGCAACACCTCCTGCAAGTTCGCAGATCAACTCGACGCAGCGTTCCTGCGCACGCAGAACACCTTCGGGATCAGCGCCGCGCTCGAATCGTCGCGACGCTTCAGTATCCATTCCAAGCTGTCGTGCAGTTTGTCTGACGGACTGTGGATCGAAGTAAGCACTCTCGATCAGCACGTCTGTGGTCTGAGCTGAGATCTCGGACTCTTCGCCACCCATGATGCCAGCGAGAGCGACAGCCTTTTCAGCGTCGGCGATCACGAGCATGTCACTGGAAAGAGTTCGCTCAACACCGTCGAGGGTTGTCACCTTCTCGCCCGGTGCTGCGCGACGAACGATAATCCGGCGGCCGCTGAGTTTTTCGAAATCAAAGGCGTGTAAAGGTTGGCCCAGCTCGTGCAGAACGTAGTTGGTTACGTCGGCAACGTTGTTGATGGGACGCTGACCGATAGCTTCCAGACGC